>JASLGC010000319.1 GCA_030150335.1 Flavobacterium sp. | reverse complement strand
TGTGAAAGTACCCATAGACCAATTACAAGAATTGGTTGTAGAACTAAAGAGATTATATTAATAAGGATATAAAAATAGGCGCTCATTAGAGCGCCTATTTTCGTTGAATTATAGAATTATAGATATAAATTAATGGTCATGATCTCCGCCACCTTCATTTTTATTTAAATGGCTTTGGATGTAGTATGAACCATTAGTTACGATTTGACTTCCCGCAGGCAGTTCCTGCATTAAAGTAACTTGCGTGTACCCCAATTCTGTAACACCTGTTTTCACCTCAATGCGTTGGAAGTGGAAATGTTGAGGGGCATCAGAAGACTCATCTTCGTCTTGTTCTAACACAAATATAAACTCTCTACCATCTGCTTTTATGATAGCCTCAGTAGGTAAAGCATCAACTGTTTCCTCGCCAATATACACTAAGGCATTTACATAGAATCCTGTGATTAAGTTGTCAGGAACATTGTCAATGTTTGCGTGTACAGCAACAGTTTTAGTGCCAGGTTCAAATGATTTTCCAATGCTAAAAATAGTAGCCGTTACCTCTGTTTGGTTAACGTTCGTTAAGTTAAACGATACTTTTTGTCCAATGTGAATATTCGACAAATCCTTTTCATACACCATCAAGTCTAAGTGTATTTGAGAGTTGTCAACAATTGTAAAAAGCGATTGACCTGCCGATACATTCGTGCCGATTTTCACAGGTATAGTTGCAATATTTCCAGAAATAGGCGCTACTATCTTTAATGAAGTTGAGTTTTGACCAGGCGTAGTGTTTACTAATTTAATGCGGTTGCTCAACGATTGATATCTCGCGCGTTCAATATTTAAATCAGACTTTGTTTTCTGATATATCTTTTGAGAGTTAACGTTCTCTGCACGTAGCGTTTGCTGGCGTTTGTATTCTAACTCCAAATACTCCAATGTGTTTTTAGAAATTAGATATTCTTCTTGCAATTGGATGAATTCTGGACTATCAATAGAGGCAATAACTTGTCCTTTTTTTACCTTGTCACCCACATTTACATATAGTTGAGTAATTGTTCCACTCAAAAAAGAAGATACATCTGCTTGGTTTTGAGGAGGTAACTCAGTGTTTCCATTCACTCGAATCACATCGCTCAAGTTCTTTTTTTCCAGCTGTCCAAGTTTGATGTTCGACGCCTTGTATTGAGCAGCGTTTAGTTCCACTTCTTTATTAGCCGAGTCATCCTCAGTAGCAGTACTTTTAGTAGGTGTATCTGTACTCGTGGTTTCAGTATCGGGTTTATCTTTACAACTCCAAAATAGGAGAGAAGCAGTAAACGTTAAAAATATAATAGACTTTTTCATTTCGATGTAATATTATTGGTTAACTAAATAGTGGAGTGTGTTATGGCTTAAATTATACTGCAATACAGCTTCTAAATAATTGATTTGAATTGTAAAGGCAGTCTCTGTAGATTGTATGTACTCCACATAAGAAATATCTCCATTGTTATATTGTTTTCTTGCGTGGTCTTTGATAATAGCAGCGTTCTTTAGTGCATTATCTAAGTAGTAATCAATCACTTTTTCTTGTGCTTTTATAATGTCTAATTGTTGTTGAACTGTTTCCACTAATTGTTTATGTACATATTCTTTTTGCATAGCTACTTGTTGTACTTCATACTTCTTAGCCTTAATTTTAGAAGACTGACTTCCAAAGAAAATAGGAATAGAAATACCCACTGAATAACTCGGAATGCGTAAGCTTTTACCGTAATTGGAAATAACTTGTCCGTTATTCTCCACTATCCCTGAATCAGATTCAATGTTATAAGCCAGTGTAATGTCAGGTAGAAGAGTTGACTTTTCTAACTTTCGTTCAGCTTCAATCGTTTCTATTTGTTTCTCTGCCAATTGCAATGTGTTGTTTTGGCTTAAATCCAAAGTAGAAAGAGGATTGTGTTTATCATAAGATATCTCAGATTCTACCGGCATGAAATCCTCATCTAAGTTTAGCAATGCTTTAATTTTAGACTTTTCATTTTCTAATACCGCTTTGTTTTGAGTAATCATTACATTGATTTCTTGTTCTTTTGCAATAGCTACATTACTTTCCATTATGGTTGTTTCCCCAGTGTCATATCTCAATTTTGCCGATTTAGAAAAGTCTTTTAGCAAGACAGCCTGTTCTTTTAGTAAAACATCTTTAGAAATGGCAAACAGCATATTCTCCCATGCTTGCTTCACTGCATATTCTGTCATAATGATAGTTCCTTGTTGTTGTAAAACAGCCGTTTCATAATTTTTGTTCAACAAGGTTTTCTTTTTACCATAAGTAAATGGGCTAAAGGCTTGACTTATGTTAAGACTAACGTCTTTTTGATTTTTTCCATTGAGGTGTCCGAAGCCAGTTGTAACTTCAGTTTTTGCTAAATCAAAATTTGTTTTAGTCATCTGTTTCTGACTTTTAACAGACAAGTCAGAAGCTTTTACACCTTGGTTGTTTTCAATCGCTATTTCTAAAGCTTGGTCTAACGAAATGCGTTTTACTTCTTGTGCATTTGCTCCAAGTCCTACAAGTAGAAGGAGCGAGCTTATAATTGCTGTATTTGATTTTTTGCGTAATCCCAACCCTTTTTCTACATAATAATAAATGATTGGCAACACGATAAGCGTTAGAATTGTAGCAGATATTAATCCACCAATAACTACGGTAGCTAATGGTTTTTGTACTTCTGCACCTGCACTCGTACTCAAAGCCATAGGCAAGAAACCTAAGGATGCTACAGATGCTGTAAGTAGTACAGGGCGTAAGCGAATTTTGGTTCCTTCTATAATTCTATCATATAATGGCATACCATCTGATTTTAAAACGTTGAACTGTCCGATTAATACAATACCATTTAGTACCGCCACACCGAAGAGGGCTATAAACCCAACACCAGCTGAGATGCTAAAAGGCATATCTCTAAGCCATAATGCTGCAACTCCTCCAATAGCTGATAATGGAATGGCAGTGAATATCATTAATGTTTGTTTTACAGACTTAAATGTGAAGTACAATAAGATGAAGATTAGGGTTAAAGCCATTGGTACGGCTATCATTAATCTATTTTGTGCATCTATTAAGTTTTCAAACTGTCCTCCATAGGTAATGTAATACCCTTCAGGTAGTGTTAGTTTTTGGTCTAATTTATCTTGGATGTCTTTCACGACACTCTTAACATCTCGTTCGCGTACATTAAAACCTAAAACGATACGTCTTTTACC
>JASLGC010000271.1 GCA_030150335.1 Flavobacterium sp. | reverse complement strand
GACTTCTTTTGGGGCATTAAAATTTTCTAAAGAATAAGTGACAGTCCTTAAATCGGCACTAAATTTTATATCTGATATATGATCTAAAGTATTAGCAATAATTATGTTTGACCTTTCTTTATCAATAACTAAAAGTGATTGAGTATTATCTTTAAAATTTCGTTTTTTAATAAGCAATTTATTATTGTCACTTAGAATAAATTGAGAGTTTAATTCACTATTGGAATTAAAAAAACTTTGGTTTGAAGAATTAAGGATTTCATAATAGGAATCAATATTATTTCCATTTATAATTGTTTTAAAAGTTCTATCTGTAGTATCATATTGTAAAAGATTATAGTCACTTGAAAAATAGAAGTACCTTTGATCACCTGACCAAATTCGCAATTGATTTATTGTTGATGTGTCATTATTATTTAAATGAAAAGTATTTTCAATTTCTCTTTTTTTAGTATTGTAGACATGTAATATCCCTTCTTTAAAATATATAAAGTAGCTTCCTTTTAGCGATAAACTTGTAGTGTTAAAGGGAGATTCTTGTTGTTTGACAATTGTTGTTAGTTTTCTAGAGTCTATATCATAGATACTTATATCTCTAGGTCTTGAAGACCACTGATATGAATAATCAAGGTATTGATTTGAATCAAAAACTAATAATGTATTGTCAGTTAAACCAATAGATTCATAATTATTTAGTTTTTCAGGTTGATATATTTTTTGACTAGTATAATTAAATATGACATGTCCAATTGTTTTTTTGTCTTGTATATTTGCTTGAGAATTACTTAACTTATTACGTAAATAGCGATCATTAGTACTCCATAATTCAACGTTTTTTACATCATATGGAAGTCTACTTGAAACATAGGATTGTAGTATTTTAAAGCTATTATCACTTATAGCTTCTAAATCACCGTAATGTATGTCACTATTTAGAGTTTGGTGTATAATCTTATTACTTTTGTAATTATAAAAGGCTATATAAGGGTATTTTGTATCACCTATTGTAGTGGGAAGAAGAAATAAGACAGGATGTTTTTTACTCCATTGAACTTGTTTGACTAGATAAGTTATTTCCTTGTTATTTGTTTTTTTAAGATTAGATAAATCAATTAGTTCAATTCCAGCTTCTTTATTTTTAAATTGAATAAAAAGCCTTTCTTTATTTTCACTTATGTTTGTAAAATTAATGTTTTCTTTTAAAGCACTCCAGCAGTCTTTAATTTGATTTTTAGAGATCTTAACAAGTCTATATGTTTGGCTGTTTGTATCTAAAAAGAAAATAAGGTTATATTGATTTATTATAATAGGTTTTTCTACTCCTGTTATGATTTGAGTTTTTAATGTTGTAGGATCAATTATTTCAAATTCTTTTCTTGAGATGTTATAATCTATAATGATATTGTTTTTTAATATTTCGAATGTACCATCGATTTGTTTACTAAGAAGGAATTTCTCATTATTAAAAACAAAAATACTATCCGCTTTTGAGTTAGTTTTATAATGCTTGTATACTATAGCTATTTTTCCGTCCAAAGACAGTTTGTAATTGCTTAACTCAGCATACTTTAAAGAGTCTGCGCTAGTTTGTGCAATACTTATAAAAACACTAAAAAAGATTAGGGTAATACAATAAACTAAATTTGATTTAATATTCATTTTGTGGATTTAAATTAGGATTAATAAGAATCTCCTTTTCTGGATAAGGAAGTAACATGTGTTTATCTTGCCAATTGGGTTTAGACACTTGTAAAAGAGATAATTTGTTATTTCTTTTTAGGTCAAAAAAGCGTCTGCCGTGTTCAAGGAAGAACTCTTTTCTACTTTCTTCAAGCATCTTTAACAGAGTTTCTTCTTGGCTTAATGTATTTGGTAAAGGATTTGTTCCTGCTCTTTGTTTGATCAGGTTTATGTATGGAATTGCTTCTTTTTCTCTATTTTGATATATTAGAGACTCAGATAAGATAAAATAAGCTTCTTCAACTCTAAAAAGGACAGAACATTCATCAGTGTTATTAGTCCTATTATTATACTTATACGCATAGAATTGCCCTGTGTTATCATGTTTTTTAATCCACTGATATTTTCTTAGGTCATTGTTTTCAAGATTATTAAGTAAAGAATTGCTTAATTTTATAGTCAAATAATTTGTAAAAAGAATATAGTTTTTTGCTTCATGGGTAGGTACAGTGTTTACAACATTACTTAATTGCCATATTGTACTTTTTGCTGTATTTTTAAATACTTTTGATAGATCAGCTTCTAAATGATACAGAGGATTATTGATAACTAGCTTTGCATAGTACTCCGCTTTATCATATTTTTTTTGTAGCAAGTAATTCTTTGCGAGTATAAGTTCAGCAACAGCTTTATTAGGGTAATATTTATTAGGTGAATTATCAGTATAAGACAATGTCTCCATACTCTTTAGTAGATCTTGTTCAGCATTTTTGAAAACCTCAAAAGGGGATATCTTTTTTATGGTTGTATTTGATTTATAATCAGTTGTTGTTGTATAAGGAATATCACCAAAAACCTGTGTTAATGCTTGATAGTACATAGCTCTTAGTATATAGGCTTTATCTAGTAATTGCTCTTTATCTTCTTTAGATATTTCTATAGATTTTGTAACTCCATTGATAAATGAATTAATAGCATAAATATTGGTATAAGAAGTATTCCATATTGATTCTAATACATATTTTGTAGGATCTAAAGAATTATTATAAAGAAGAAAGCTATCGGCAGTTGGAGATGTTGATGGTGCTTCTAGTTCATCTGTATATAAACCTAGATAGGTACCTAGCCCTTGACTATTTCCTGAGAAAATAGATGAGTCTCTTAGATTAATATATAAGTTCGTTAATGCAGAAGTAGCAGAACGCTTATCCTTAAAGACACTCTCAGAGTTTATTTGATCTGTAGGTAAATCTATTTCAATCATATTTTTACATGACTGAGATAATAATGTTATAAGAAACAAAGTTATAGTTATAATTTTTCTCATGATTATAGGATTTAGAAAGTTAATTGAACACCAAAAGCATATGTTTTAAGAGGGGGTAGGTAACCAAAAGCTGAAAACTCAGGATCTAGACCAAAATAATTAGTAATTGTCCAAAGGTTTTGCCCTTGAAGATTAAATCGAACAGACTCAATGCGAGCTTTTGGTAAATTAAGTAAATAAGATAATGATGCATTTTTTAGACGTATATATGACGCATCTCCAACTATCATATTACTCCCCTTATAGGTTGTTAGTTGATTCAGAATAGTTGAGTTCATACCTGTTGTAAGAACTCCGTATTGACTATTAGGGTTTATTGAAGACCAACTATTAAGTACTTCAACAGGTTGATTAAAAATAGAACCAGGTACAAGTAAATTATAATTGTGATTATAGTTTGTTTGTTTTACAAATTGAAATAGAAAATCAAGACTGAAGTTCTTATAAGAAAACGTATTTTGAAGTCCTCCATGATACTGTTTTTTAATCTCTTGTACATTATTTCTGTCAAATCCGGATGTTATTTTGCCATCTCCATTATAGTCAGTAAATTTATACTGCCCAGTTAAAGGGTCAATGCCTTCAAAGTTGTATAAGCGGTTAACACTTGTGTTTTTCCCAATTACAAAGCGACTTGCATAAGTAGAGCTTTCTAAATTAGGAAAAGATAATAGAGTGTTTGTAGGAAAGGAAATATTAAAATTAGTAGACCATTTAAAGTGTTTATTTTGAACGTTTTGTGAGTTAAAGCTAAATTCCCACCCCTTATTTTGAACTGTTGCTTCAAGGTTATCTTGTATAGATGAAAAACCAGTTGTACCAGGTAGAGGTATTCCAACTAATTGATTAGAAGATCTGTTTCTATAATAAGCAAGTTCAAATTGAAACCTATCATTTAAAACAGCTATTTCAATAGCTAGTTCTATTTTTTTAGTTTTCTCCCAACTAAAGTTTGGATTGTGGAGCCTAGAAGGAGTAAGTCCTGCAATATCATTGTAATTGTTAGGATTAAGTGTATAAGTATCTAAATATTGATAGTCTCAAATATT
>JASLGC010000266.1 GCA_030150335.1 Flavobacterium sp. | reverse complement strand
TGACACGCAGATGCGTAATCTCCTGCTAAGTTCATCATCATCCAATACTCTTGTCCTTCTTGAGAGTTTAAATCTAAGTAAGCAAGATTTGCTGCTTCTTGTGGTAACTTACACACCTCTTTAGCTATTTTAGTATAATGTCCTGCAATCGTTGCCCCCATTCCACGAGAACCTGAGTGTGTCAATAGGGCTAAGTACGTTCCTTTATCAATGTTCAGCACTTCATCGCGTTCGCTAAACTCTATAATTCCCCATTCTACAAAGTGGTTTCCTCCTCCTGATGACCCTAACTGTGACCATGCTTTATCTTGTAAATTCTTGATAAACGGATTTAAGTTAAACTCTCCTCTATCTAATATTTCGTGGTTTGCTTTGTATTGTCCTAAAAAACCATGTCCTGCACCAAACTTAGTATGCTTCACTAATTGTTCTTTCAACAATCCTTCCATTCCATAGAACTCCATTCCCTTGATATCAAAAATAGACAACGCCATTCTACATCCAATATCTACACCTACACCATACGGAATTACAGCGTTTTCAGTGGCTAATACTCCTCCGATTGGCAAGCCGTATCCTTGGTGTGCATCGGGCATTAACGCACCTGCTACTGCTACTGGCAATTTTACTGCCGTTTGCATTTGCTTAATCGCTCCTTCTTCAATGTGGTTTGCTCCGTAAATGCTGTAAGCAACAGCCTCTTCTCTCAACGGAATAACATCTGTTTCTTCTCGCTGTCCTACACCTTCTATAATTGCTTTAGCCAGCTTTCCAAATACTTTGTGGTTCACGTAATCTTCTGCATTATCCAACACCATTTTATAATGTGCCAACATCTCTGCTTTGGTAAACCCTGTACGTTTCTTGTTGGCTTTTAACGCTACTCCCAACAAGGCATTCTCAGGATATCCTATTGCTAACAAATCATTTCCGTTGATAACTGTATTTTCTTTCTTCATTTTGTTTATTCTTTTCAATTATAAGAACACCACTCTACTTTTTTGTAACTCTAATGGGATTCGAACCCATATTCCATATTGGCAGTACGGCTGTTAATACGCTTCCCTACTAACTTCGGTGCCTCTGTAAACCCTACCAACTTGTCCGCGCAGGTCAAGCCGGAATATCCGTACACTCTACGTTAGTAAATTTAACCGTAGGCTTTTCCTTTTAAGCTATAGAGTCATATTGTATGTAATAATAAAGTGCGTGTTCTTCTGATATTAATAATTCTTTACATAGATAAATTACTTGAGTCTATTCCATAAAAAAAGGCAATTACGATTTGTAATTGCCTTGATATCTATAGCAGGTATTGTTTTACTTCAGTGAAGTAAGTATTATTTTCCAAATACCTCTTTCAACTGTTGTAACACATTACCACCACCTGATAAGCTGATTTCTCCAACTTTCTCGGCAATTTTCTCGATGTATTCCATCTCTTTTAACTTCATCAACATTTCATTCTCTTCCATTAGTTTGGCAGTATTCAACAAACTTCTTGTTGCTGCTGTCTCTTCACGGCGAGTAATCATATTGGCTTGTGCTTTCTTCTCTGCAATCAATACTTGGTTCATGATTTCACGGATTTCTCCTGGCAAGATGATATCTTTAATACCACAAGCTGTTAAATCAATTCCTAATGCTGCAATAGAAGCCTTTACTTCTTGCAATAAATCGTCTGATAAGTTCTCTTTGTTTTCCATTAATTCGTCAAAAGACATTCTTCCGATTTTCTCTCTCAACATTAATTGGATAATAGTGTAAACTTGTCTTTCTACGTCTTTATTGTCAACATAAGCTACGATAAGGTCTTTCACTTGATAAGTCAAGCTAAAGTTTACTCTTAATTGTACTTTGTCTTTTGTCAATATTTCTTGCCCATTCATCTCCATATTCTGTTGACGAATATCAATATATTGTGTTTCGATAATAGAATCGTTGTTCCAGAAACGGTATTCACCTGCTTCTAAAATACGCTCAAACTTACCGTTGATTACTAATAACGCTCTCTCGTTAGCAGACACAACAACCTTGCGGATGAATTCCCCCATATTACCTTTGCTTGTCAATACTCGTGGAATTGTTTCATCAACTTCTATTGTATCTATGTTGTAACGTTCAAAAGTAAACTCTGTAGCATCTTTCCAAAAGATATGTCTTCCTGCCCCAAGAGCAGTCATAAATACTTTGTTCTTGGATACTAAAACAACTTCATTATCTAATACGTCAACTACGTTCAACATCGCTTGTAATGTACTATTTTGCAATAATGCATCTACATCTTCGCGAACTGGAAACATATCTGCTTTGTTGAATTGCTCGATTTCTTTATTACCCCAAATGATATATTGTCCTGTTTGATATACTTTAGTCAATTCACCTTGGTTGAAAACTAAGGCAACGTGATTTGTTTTTACTTGTAACTTTTTCATTGTACTATTTTTTTAATCTTTTAAATCTTTATTTGAAAAAGGAACGATAAATAGGCTTCACTTCTTTGCAAGCGGAAAAACGAGTTAAGTAATCGTTAGTATAGATTGTGTAGTGTCCAAGTTACCTCAGCAAGCAAGATAAATTCTCACTACATCCCTTATACCTCACCAAAACTTATTCTTGTTTTTACAAGCTTTAAAAAAGGTGTTCTTTGTCGAAACAAAAAACAGAAACGCTATTTATCAGAACCTTTTATTGTGAGAGGTTTTTAAAGAAGTCCTCTGCTTCATCCATAAATGCCCGAAGGCTGCATAAACATTCTGCTCTACCAATTGAGCTATATTGCCTTTTGGCAATAGTAGGTTTCGAACCCACATCTTGAATATCGAAACGAGCATTGCCCGTTTGCTCTACGTCCACAAGCAGTATAAGGTAAACTATCGTCCCTCACTTCCGTGCTATTCAGAAACACTTCCAAGGCTTGCGTCTTTCGAACAGTACAAAGATGCGCATTTATATGCGCAATAGACTTGCGTAGATTAAAAAAAGTTGAAATATTTTTATTAAACGATGTTTTTCAACACTTTACAACACTAATATTTTTAAACAAAAAACAACTGCGCAAATACATTGCGTACGTAAAGAGTTTTTGTTTACTTTTATCTCCTATTATTTATCGAAATAAGGAATGGCTACAAATAAATTGGCATTATTGCGCTACAAAATCATCGACGAATGCCTTCAGAATAGGTTTAGAAAATGGACGTTGGACGACTTAATTGAAAAGGTGTCTGATGCATTGTACGAATTTGAAGGAATAGACAGTGGTGTGAGTAAACGTACTATTCAGTTAGATATTCAAACTATGCGTAGTGACAGTTTGGGATATAATGCTCCTATTGTTGTGGTAGATAGAAAGTACTATACTTACGAAGATGCTGACTTTAGCATTAAAAAATCTCCGATTAACGACACCGATATGGAGAAATTAAAAGAGGTAGTGGCTATTCTGAAACACCTCAACGGCTTTAGTCAAGTGGACGAAATGAGTGAGATGATTGCAAAACTTGATAATAGTTTGCTTAAACGAAGTACTAAAGCGCCTGACTATATACAGATGGAAAGCAATAATGGACTGAAGGGGATTAAGTTTATCAACCCATTGTATGAGGCTATTAAAAATCAACAACCTATTCTTATTGAATACAAATCTTTCAAATCTCAACAAGCAACTAAAGAAATATATCATCCTTATTTATTGAAAGAGTATAGAAATCGATGGTTCTTGATTACAAGAAATAATAAACTACCTCATCTGCTTACCCTTGCTTTGGATAGAATTATGAGTATTCACGCATTGGCAAATGAACCTTTTAAGCATTATGAAGGGGTTGATTTCAATCGCTATTTCGAAGATACAATTGGCGTTACTAAAACAGAAAAAGACAGGCCGAAGAAAGTTGTTCTGTGGATTGATGCGAATAATGCTCCTTATGTAAAGACCAAACCTATTCACCCTTCCCAGCAAATTATTTCTGAAACTAAAGAAGGTACTACTTTCCGTTTGGATGTTGTGCTAAACTTTGAATTAGAACGCGAAATACTTGGTTTTGGAGAGAGTATGATAGTGATTGAACCTAAAGAACTGAAGAAAAGAATTGCAAAACGCGTTTCTAAAATGATTGAAAATTATAATCCATCACCTAAAAATGATTGATTATCTAAATCTTAATATCGTTTTTTAATACAAAACTGAGGCTTATCATATAATTATTTCTCAAAGCTTGCGTACCTTTGCAGTTATGAAACACTTTATAGTAGTCATAGTGATGTTATTCTTTATGAAGCCAGTATTTCCAATATTGGACTTCATGGTTAACTATGATGCTATTCAAGAACTGTGTGTTAATAAAGACAAGCCTGAATTGGAATGTAATGGTAGCTGTCACCTAAAAAGTGAATTAGCTAAAACAGCGCAAGAAGAGAATCCTTTCTCAGCTAAGAAAACTTTTCAATTACAATTAGAGGTATTGTTCTTTAATCCCTTTGAATGGGATAGTCCTATGAGTCCCACAATTCCCTTTGCTACGAAAGTAACAGACAGCTATCAAGTAGCTTATACTTATTTACCTACGTTTGATTTTATCAAACCACCACACGCTTAAATCTTATTTTATTACCGTTTTATGTATTGACTTTGTGCTATTTAGCGCATAAGCCACTATATACCTATAATTATAATTTTAAGATTTAAACAAAATGAAAAAAATACTATACTTCGCTTTTACAGCAATTGCAATCGCTTTTACTACAACTTCTTGTTCTTCTGATGATAATTCAATGGGAAAAGGTCCTGCAACTAAACCTATTGAAGTTATTACAGACCCTATAACAACACAAACGGAAGGTGATTATTCTTTTAAAGTATTTACTAATACTAAAGATTTTTATGCGCCTTCTACTGCTCCAATTGTAATAGAAATTACTGATAACAATGATGAGACTAATAAAGTATTTACAGAGACTAAAATGTCTATTACGATGCACATGACAATGGAAAATGGTCACTCAATGTCTCACTCTGCTCCTATTACTCAACTTAGACCTGTAGCTGGAACTACTAATAAGTTTGAAGGGGAAATTATGTTTTCTATGGCAGGAATGGAGTTAGATAAAAACTATTGGACTATTACTGTTGAAACAGAAAATAACGGAAATAAGATTAAAACAGATATTAATACAACTGTTAGACAAGGTAATTTCTTTACTATAAAAGATATCAATTCTATCAAAGTAAGTGATAGAAAAACGTTAGAAACATTCAATATTAATGGTCAAAAACATTTTATTGCTTTTCACCAAATGCCAAATGTAATTGTTGGTAAAAATAAAATGCAAGTTTCTGTGTTTAAATCTGAAAAAATGGGAATGGAGTTCCCTATCGTAGAAAACTTGTCGATTGAAATTGACCCGAGAATGCCTGATATGGCAAGTCATGGGGTTGGACAAATTTTAAAACCACTTCAATACAATAGTAATATTGGAATGTATGATGGTACTATTGTATTCAATATGTCCGGGTATTGGTTTATCAATTTAGTAGTTAAAGACGAAACAGGAGAAATTGTTGCTGGAAAGCCTGTATTTACTCCTACTAAAGAAAACCCTAATCCTAAAGACCTTAACGATAAAACGCCAATAGTTGGAGACAAATTCCTTGATTTAATTTTCTAATTAATACTTCGACAACCTATTGCCATCCACTTTTTAATTACAGACAATGTTTAAACATATATATATAACTGGTGTATTAACTGCCCTAAGCGCTACAACTGCAATAGGGCAAAATACATCAGCGAATGACACGCTTAAGAATAGCAACTTGAAAGAGGTTGTTGTTACTTATGCAAAAGACAAAGAACTTGTTGACAAAAAGCCGTTGACAACCATTGATGATTATCTTGCTAAAAAGGAGAATATCACTTTGGTTAGACGTGGTGCTTATGCATGGGAGCCATTAATCAACAACATGGCTATTGAGCGTACAAGACAAACAATTGATGGAATGCAAATATTTCACGCTTGTACGGATAAAATGGACCCTATTACATCTTATGTTGAAATCAACAACCTTGACCAAATAGACGTTACTTCTGGTTCACAAGGTTCTATTTTCGGACCTACTTTAGGAGGAAGTATCGACTTGAGAACTAAGAAACTTGCCTTTACTGAAGACAAGCAATTTAGTGGTCAAGTACAAACTGGTTTTGAGAGTATCAATAAACAGAAAATAGTTGGTGGAAACTTCGACTTTACTTCTAAAAAGTTCTATGCAAATGGCTCTATCATGTTTAGAGATGCTGACAATTATAAAGCGGGGGGAAATAAAGAGGTATTATACTCTCAGTTTAGAAAGCTTAACGCATCTGGAATTGTAGGTTATTCTATCAATAACAGCAATAGCGTAGAAGCTGCTATTATTTATGATAAAGCAACTGATATTGGTTATCCTGCTTTGCCGATGGATGTATCTTTAGCCGAGGCGATTATCACTTCTGTGAAACACACATACATCCCAACTGACTCTTGGATTACTAAATGGGAAACCAAATTGTACTATAATACAATTACACACAGAATGGACGACACAAATCGTCCTGATGTAGCTATTCGTATGGATATGCCAGGATGGAGTGATACATACGGAGCATATTCTACTGTTTCTGCTACTGCAAAAGATAGCCATCACCTAAGCGCTACATTGAATACTTACCATAATAAGTCTATTGCAGAAATGACAATGTTCTCATCAGTTACAGGTGGTGTTAATATGTTTGCTTATACTTGGCCAAATATAAAAACCACTTATGTAGGTGGTACTTTTAAAGACCATTGGCAAATAGACGATCATCAGAGTTTAATGCTTACAGCAAGCATAGGTTCTCATAATAATACAGTAAGTGAAGCTGGTGTAAATCAGTTGAGAATTTTCTTAGTAGATGATTCCTTCAAAAAGAACAAAACAAGAGTAGTTGGAAACTTTGCGGCTAATTATGAACGACTACAAGACAATTGGGTTTATGGAGTTGGTATCGGATATGGTAATAGAGCACCTTCTGTCTCTGAAGGGTATGGATACTACCTTTTCAATAGTGGTGATAAATATGACTACATCGGTAATCCTGGAATGAAAAATGAGTCTTCTTATGAAGCTAACTTATTCGTGAAATATGTTTCTCCTGCTTTTTCTACAAAATTATCAGGAAACTTCTTCTACTTAGACAACTACATTATTGGTGTAATTACCCCTCCTTTTAATGCCATGACACCTGGAGGAAATGGACTAAAAATATACCAAAATATAGACCATGCTATTCAAGCAACTGTTGATTGGAGTTTTATTTATAACATCGACTCTAATTGGAAAGTAACAGGTGGTGTTGGCTATAGTTATGGAAAAGACAAAGATGAAAACACATTGCCTTTTATAAGCCCTGTTGCTTATCGCGCAGCGGTAGATTATAAATACAATTCGTTTAACACTCAGTTAGGTGTTACTGGTAATGCTATTAAAAGCAATGCTGCAGAAGCTTACGGAGAAACTACTACTCCTGCTTATGCAACACTTAACTATAATGCAAACTATAAGTTCAACTTTGGAACACAAATATTGAGTATTGGTGCAGGTGTTGAAAACATTTTAGATACCAACTACACTACATATTCGGATTGGAATAAAATTCCTAACCCTGGAAGAAACTTCTTTGTAAACTTATCTTACAAATTATAATACATGAAACCGGTAAATCTCTTACCGGTTTTTTTATGATTATTACCCCAATATATCTTTCATTCAAAAGTCTTATCTTTAATTTTTTATCAAACTTAATTATGAATAAGAAAGTTCTTCTGCGTCCACTATTTCTGCTTTTAATAGGCTTTTTTACACTATTTAAGATTATAGATAGTGAACTTGCTTGGACAATAATAAGTGTCACTTTAGGGTTAATATTTATAATAGTTCTGATAGTAGATAACTATATCAAAAAAGATAAAAAGGACTTAGACATCAAGAAATAATAACAGACACATCAAAATGGCACGCATTAAACTAAACTTACCTAAAGAATATATATTCTCAACACAAATACCTGTGAGAATTACAGACTTAAACTATGGAAATCATTTAGCAAATGACAAACTTCTTTCTATCCTTCATGAAGCAAGAGTATTATTCTTAGCACACTTTGGATATACAGAATTAGATTGTGCTGGAAAAGGCTTAATAATGGGTGATGTAGCTATCGAATACAAGAATGAAGCTTTCTATGGAGACATATTAAAAATACAAGTCGTTGCTGGAGATTTTACAAGAGTTGGCTTTGACTTATACTACCTTGTAGAGACAGAAACAAAGTTGATTGCAAAAGCTAAAACGGGAATGGTAACATTTGACTATGAGAAAAGAGCTGTAGTAGAAGTGCCCGAAGTTTTAAAGACACAATTCATCCCACAATAATAACCTTTTATAGAAGGTCTAAAAACCAAAATCCGTAGTGATGTATTTCTTTTTGATTACATTGCTTCGGCGCATCATAGGTTTTATACACCATCTCTCCTTTTTCAAAAGGAACTTCTTTATGAAACATTGGCCCATCAAAAACGAAAGTATGAAACTCTCCATTCTCTCCACATGGGTCTACTCCTTCTGGTAAATCTGCAATGAATTGTTGGTCGATTACTCTACCCACAAAACTCTTATCCAGATATTGCTCATTCACACAGACAACAATAGCCTTTATACCTACATTTACCATCTCTTCTACTAACTCTCGTGTATTCTTATTCCACAATGGAAATACGCCTCTTATATCTAATCTATTCAATTGTTGTTCACGAAAAGTCTTCAAATCTTCCAATAAGATATCTCCATAAACACTATCACAAATACCTTCTTCTTTATAAGCTACTAATCGATTGGTAATAATTCTTTCATATTCTTGTAAAGATAACTTCTCGGTTAAATACAAAATATCTATAGGCAATCCCAGACAATCCGCTTGTCGACGTAAAACCTCCTCGCGTATTCCATGCATTGATACCCTACCAAAAGATTCATTAACTGTAGTCATTAATCGAACTATTTCGTAATCACTTCCGCTTTGTAACTTATATAATGCATAAGCTGCGTCTTTACCTGTACTCCAATTTAGAAATGCTTTTGTACTCATAGCTCTTTTAACTTTATAAAAATACAAGGTATAAAAAAACGGCTTGACAAAAGCCAAGCCGTTTTAAATATATAAATCAAATAGATTATACTTCTCTATTAGGGTCAAATGCCTCTAAGATTTGAGCAACACGTTGAACGAATTGTCCTCCTAAAGCTCCATCTACCACACGGTGATCATAACTGTGTGATAAGAACATTTTTTGACGAATACCGATAAAGTCTCCTTCTGGTGTTTCAATAACAGCAGGTACTTTACGAATAGCACCTAAAGCTAAAATACCAACTTGTGGTTGATTGATAATTGGCGTACCAAATACGCTTCCAAAAGTACCAACGTTAGTTACAGTATAAGTACCTCCTTGTGTATCGTCTGGTTTTAATTTACCAGCTTTAGCACGATTACCTAAATCATTAACTGCTTTAGCCATACCAACTAAGTTTAACTGATCTGCATTCTTAATTACAGGAACAATTAAATTACCGTTTGGAAGTGCTGCTGCCATACCAAGGTTAATGTTTTTCTTCTTAATGATGTAATCACCATCAACAGAGATATTCATTCCAGGAAAGTCTTTTAATGCTTTAGCAACTGCTTCCATAAAGATTGGTGTAAAAGTCAATTTCTCACCTTCTCTTTTTTCGAATGAAGACTTAACTTTATTTCTCCAGTTAACAATATTAGTAACGTCTACTTCAATGAATGATTGTACGTGAGCAGAAGTTTGAACAGACTGTACCATATAACCTGAAATAAGCTTACGCATACGATCCATCTCAACAATCTCATCGGCACCATTAACAGACACAGGAGCCGCTTTACTTGCTGTTTGAGCTGCAGGAGTAGCTTTTGGAGCAACAGCTTGTGCAGGAGCAGCAACTTTAGCTGGCTGAGTTCCTCTATTTTTAACGTAATCTAAAATATCATTTTTAGTTACACGACCATCTTTTCCAGTACCCGCAATAGATTCTAATTCATTTAATGAAATTCCTTCTTCTTTAGCAATATTCTTAACTAACGGAGAGAAGAACTTTTCTGAATCTGAGAAATCAACAGGAGCTACCGTTTCTTGAGCAGCTACAACATTGCTTTCTACTACTTTTACTTCTGGTGCTACAGTATTACTTGCTGCTGGAGCAGGCGCTGCACTTCCACCTTCTGTTTCTATTATTGCAATTGTTTGTCCTACTTGAACAACATCATCTACTTGAAATAATATCTCAACCAAAGTTCCTTCCACTTCTGACGGAACTTCGCTATCAACTTTATCAGTTGCTATTTCCAAAACTGTTTCATCTGCTTCAATACGATCCCCTACATTCTTCAACCAGTTTGTAATTGTTGCCTCAGCAACACTCTCACCCATTTTGGGTAATTTTAATTCGAACTTTGCCATATTTATAACCTAAGGTTGTGATTTTTGATTCCAATTACAAATTTAATAATATTTCAGACTTTTAATAGTGAAAAATAAAATTATCATTCTCTCAAAAACTATACTTATATAACACTATTTCTCTCATTACATCTATTTAAATTATGTTTTTTTACTTATTTACTTTTGAATTTTATTTCAAACTACATAATTTAATTTTATATACAAACTTGCCCAAATAGGTCGAAAAAAGATTGCTATAAGTAATATTTTTAGAAATATACAAAAAAGAAGCAAGTAAACTAAGCAGAATATTTTACGGCTACAGAAAAACAATCACAAACAGATTCTATAGAAACAAAAAAAGTCGACTATAATAGTCGACTTTTTTGAATATATAAAATAATCAGATTATTTGATAATATTACGTTTACGATCTGTCTCTTTTAAGTAGATTTTTCTTAAACGTAAAGATTTAGGAGTTACCTCAACGTACTCATCTTTTTGGATGTACTCTAAAGCTTCTTCTAATGAGAAAATAATTGGAGGAATAATTCTCGCTTTCTCATCATTACCTGACGAACGAACGTTAGACTGTTTCTTAGCTTTAGTTACGTTAATACACATATCATCGCTACGAGAGTTCTCACCAATTACCTGTCCTTCGTAAATTTCGTCGTTAGCACTAACGAAGAACTTACCACGGTCTTGTAATTTATCAATAGAGTAAGGAATAGCTTTTCCGTTCTCCATAGAAATTAAAGAACCATTGTTACGTCCAGAAATTTCTCCTTTGAATGGTTGGTACTCTAAGAAACGGTGTGACATAATCGCCTCACCAGCAGTAGCAGTTAATAATTGATTTCTTAAACCAATAATACCTCTTGAAGGGATTAAGAATTTAATAATCATACGCTCTCCTTTTGGTTCCATACTTAACATTTCACCTTTTTTCAAAGAAACGTATTCAACTGCACGTCCTGATAAGTTTTCAGGGATGTCAATAGTTAATTCCTCAACTGGCTCACATTTAACACCATCGATTTCTTTGATGATAACTTGTGGTTGTCCAATTTGTAATTCATATCCTTCACGACGCATTGTTTCAATCAATACAGATAAGTGCAATACACCACGTCCGAATACCATAAATTTATCAGCACTTTCAGTCTCATGTACACGTAAAGCTAAGTTTTTCTCTAACTCTTTGCTCAAACGGTCTTTAATGTGACGAGAAGTTACATACTTACCTTCTTTTCCGAAGAAAGGAGAGTCATTAATAGTAAATAACATACTCATTGTAGGCTCATCAATAGTAATTGTTGGCAATGCTTCTGGATTTTCAAAATCAGCGATAACATCTCCAATTTCAAATCCTTCAATACCAATAACCGCACAGATATCTCCAGCGTGAACTTCACTTACTTTTTTACGACCTAAACCTTCAAAAGTTTGTAACTCTTTAATTTTAGTTTTAACGATTTTACCATCGCGTTTAACTAAAGAAATGTTCATTCCTTCTTTTAAAATACCTCTGTGAAGACGACCAATAGCAATACGACCTGTAAATGTAGAGTAGTCTAAAGATGTAATTAACATCTGTGGAGTACCTTCATTGATTTTAGCTTCAGGAATATGAGCTAAAACCATATCTAATAACGGTTCAAATGAATCTGTTGGTTGTTTCCAATCATCAGACATCCAATTGTTTTTAGCAGATCCATAAACAGCTGGGAAATCCATTTGCCATTCTTCTGCACCAAGTTCAAACATCAAGTCAAAAACTTTCTCGTGAACTTCTTCAGGAGTACAGTTTTCTTTATCAACTTTGTTTACAACTACACATGGCTTCAATCCAAGACTGATAGCTTTTTGTAGTACGAAACGAGTCTGTGGCATTGGACCTTCAAAAGCATCAACAATTAAAAGAACACCATCAGCCATGTTTAATACACGCTCTACTTCCCCACCAAAATCGGCGTGGCCTGGAGTATCAATAATGTTGATTTTAGTTCCTTTATAACTTACTGAAACGTTTTTTGAAGTAATAGTAATACCTCTTTCTCTTTCGATATCCTCATTATCCAAAATTAATTCTCCCGTGCTCTCATTGTCACGAAACAATTGACAGTGGTGTAAGATCTTATCAACCATAGTTGTTTTACCGTGGTCAACGTGTGCAATAATCGCAATATTCCTAATTGGTGTCATATAAGGATTTTAAAATTAAAATTTTTTCTTTTTAACAATTTTGTTTTCTAAACGAATAAAAAAAACAAGAAAAGCCCTCAGATATTGAGAGCTTGATATTTTTTCCTTCTAAACAAACCAAATCGTTTTATCTGTATTATTATTATAATGCAGCAACGTGTTTAGTTAATTTTGATTTTAAATTAGAAGCTTTGTTACCATGAATGATATTTTTCTTTGCTAATTTATCAATCATTGATACAACTACAGATAATTTATCTCCAGCCTCGTTTTTATCTTCGATCATGCGTAGAGCTTTGATCGCGTTACGAGTTGTTTTGTGTTGGTATCTGTTTAATACTCTCTTCTTTTCGTTACTTCTAATTCTTTTTAAAGCTGACTTATGATTTGCCATTTTTTAAATATTTTATTAAGTCTATACTATTTTTTCTCTTGTAGTCCGTAGGGGAATCGAACCCCTGTTACCAGGATGAAAACCTGGCGTCCTAACCCCTAGACGAACGGACCAAAAAAAATCTCAATGTGTAAGTTCTAAATGAACTAAGTAGTCCGTAGGGGAATCGAACCCCTGTTACCAGGATGAAAACCTGGCGTCCTAACCCCTAGACGAACGGACCAAAATCTCAATATATTAAGTTTTAAAAAACTTGTAGTCCGTAGGGGAATCGAACCCCTGTTACCAGGA
>JASLGC010000240.1 GCA_030150335.1 Flavobacterium sp. | reverse complement strand
ACAAAAGACATAAAATCTTTCTGAGCAAAACGCAACTTATCAATCCACTTTCTCGATTCAGTTCTCTTGTTAAACAAAACACCGAAATCCTCAATCATCTTTAAATTATCCTCTAATGTGATAACATCCGTTACCCATACAGGACAAATCTCTTTAAGACTCTCTACTATCTCTAACGTGTTTTCTTCTTTATTACAAATAATAATATCCGGTTCTAATAACCTAATTTTCTCTTTGTGTACTTTTTTAGTTCCTCCTACATTCGTCTTCGTTACTTTCAAATGATAAGGGTGTACACAAAATTTAGTAACACCTACAATCTCTTCCTCCAACCCTAAATCAAACAGAGTTTCTGTTTGAGAAGGAACCAAAGAAACAATACGCTTAGGTCTACTATCAAAAGTATGTTCTTGACCTATTTGGTCTTTTAATACAATCATTGCTTATAGCTTGTTTTTTATTATCTCTTCCATTTCTTTTTGTAGAACAAGCGCTTCTTCTCTTGCGCGTACAGCAAAGTCTTCACCATTAGAAGCATAAATAATACCTCGAGATGAGTTAATTAATAGACCTACTTGACTATTTAACCCATACTCACACACTTCTTTTAAACTTCCTCCTTGCGCACCAACACCAGGAACTAATAAAAAGCTATTTGGAACTATCTTTCTAATTTCTTTAAAATACTCCGCTTTCGTAGCTCCAACTACATACATCAAATTCTCAGAATTCTTATATGATTTAGAAGTTTCCAAAACTACCTGATACAACTCCTTATCACCTACCTTTTGTGTTTGAAAATCAAAAGCACCTTTATTAGAAGTCAAAGCAAGTAAAATAGTATGCTTGTTATCAAACTCTAAAAATGGTTCTACTGAATCTTTTCCCATATAAGGAGCTACAGTAACACTGTCAAAAGCCATATCTTCAAAGAAAGCCTTGGCATACATTGTAGCAGTATTTCCAATATCCCCTCTTTTAGCATCTGCAATCGTATAAACCTCAGGATAAGTTTCATTTAAGTAATCTATCGTCTTCTTTAAAGAAGTCCATCCCTTTAATCCATACGCTTCATAAAAAGCAATATTAGGTTTATAAGCCACTGTTATGTCGTGCGTAGCATCAATGATTGCCTTATTAAAACTAAAAATAGGATCTTCTTCCTTTAAAAAAGAAGTAGGGATCTTAGCAAGATCAACATCTAAGCCTATACAAAGAAAAGAATTCTTCTTAATTATTTGTTCTACGAGTTGTTGTGTTGTCATGGTAGTATAAGTTTAAAAAAAACCACACTATACAAAAGCAAGTGTGGTTATATAAGTTCATTATAATAAATTAAAATACTTCGCTTTCTTTAAGCTTCTCAGTATTGCTAACTAATTGTAATTCATCGATAATTTTCTGAATATTTCCGTTCATTACCCCATCTAAATCATATAACGTTAAACCGATACGGTGATCAGTTACACGACCTTGCGGATAATTATAAGTTCTAATTTTAGCAGATCTATCTCCACTACTAACTTGAGAACTACGTTTTTGAGCGTCAACAGCTTGTTTTTTAGCTAACTCCATTTCGTACAAACGAGAACGCAATACAGATAAAGCTTTATCTTTATTCTTGTGTTGTGATTTCTCATCCTGACATTGAGCTACTAATCCAGTAGGAATGTGAGTCATACGTACAGCTGATTTCGTTGTATTTACAGACTGACCTCCAGGACCAGATGAACAGAACAAGTCAATACGAACATCATTCATATCAATTTGTACGTCAAATTCTTCTGCTTCAGGTAATACCATTACAGTAGCAGCAGATGTATGCACACGACCTTGTGTTTCTGTTTGAGGTACACGTTGTACACGGTGTACACCAGCTTCAAACTTCAACGTTCCGTAAACATCCTCTCCAGTTACTTCAAAGATAACCTCTTTATAACCTCCAGCACTTCCTTCGTTAACGTCCACTACAGATGTTCTCCATCCTCTACTTTCACAGTATTTAGTGTACATTCTATATAAATCTCCTGCAAAAATACTCGCTTCATCTCCACCAGTACCAGCACGAACCTCTACCATAACGTTCTTAGCGTCTTCAGGATCTTTTGGTATAAGTAAGAACTTAATTTCTTCCTCAAGTTCTGGTAAGCGTCCTTTAGCTTCATCTAACTGCATCTTAGCCATCTCCACCATCTCAGCATCACTACCGTCAGCGATAATTTCGTTAGCTTCTTCAAGGTTTGAAGTAAGATTCATATACTCAACTCGTTTATCAACAAGTTGTTTTAGATCTTTATATTCTTTATTTAATTGTACGTAACGTTTTTGGTCAGCGATTACATCCGGCTGAATAATCAAGTCAGAAACTTCATCAAAACGTTGCTTAATAATTTGTAGTCTATCTAACATATCCTAAAATAGATAATTTATTTGGAATGCAAAGTTAAAAAAAAAGAGGAATATTTAATAATATTCCTCCTCAATTCAGCTTTTATTGTGAAATTATTTTTTTATCTCAACTGCAATCTCTACATCAGACCATGTTTTACCTGAATGTAAATCTTTACAAGCTTCATGTAAGCTATCGAATGCTTTTTGTGCTACGAAGTCACTTAAAATATCAATTGACCCGTTGATTTTCACTGAGTCACCTGAATCTACATAAGTAAACTCTTTGTCTTTAGTAATACCATTCATTGTAAGGTTAATTAAAACTTTACCATCTTTAAACTCTCCAAAAGATCCAGTGATATTACCTACCATTTTAGCAAAGAATTCCATTTTTAGTTTCTCATCTCTACCAGCATCGTTTGTACTAACAGAAGATGTAGTTACGATAAATGATGCACCTTTTAATGATTCTTCTAATGTAGCAGCTTCTTTAGTATCTAATAACTTAACATCAGAGAATGTACCTTTAACACCTACTTTTTCTGGAGTTTTGAATGCGGTCCACTCAATAGAATGTGTTAATTCTTGTTTTTTAACTTCTACTTGCTCAGTTGCTTCTTTTGCAACGTCTTTGTTTTCCTCTTTTTTCTCTCCACAAGAGACTACTAAAAGTCCCATCATTGTGATGGCTAAAAGTGATTTTTTCATATTCTTTGAGTTTTTAAATTTTGTTTTGCCAATGTACAAATTACAATTTGTAGACAAACATAATATTATCTTAAAATTTATCCTGATTATTAATACTTTAGAGATATTTTAAAACATTGAGAGAACTATTTCATTTAAAATAAATAATTCTACGTAATCATAAAAAAAGCTGTACTCGATTGGAGTACAGCTTCTTGTATAAAATGAGATAATTCCAATTATTGTTTAACAGGAATTTCTTTTAAAATTTGCAATACAAATTTCCAGAACTTTTGAACTGAAGCAATATTTGCTCTTTCTACAGGAGAGTGAGCTCCTCTAATCGTAGGTCCAAAAGAAATCATGTCCATATCTGGGTAGTTAGTACCTAAGATACCACATTCTAATCCAGCGTGACATGCTACTACGCTTGGTTCCTCTCCTACTTGTCTTTTATAGATATCAACTAAAATATCTTTAATTTCAGACTCAGCATTAGGGCTCCATCCTGGGTATGATCCTGAAAACTCAACTTCACATCCCATTAATTCAAATGCAGAACGCAATCCATTAGCAACATCCATTTTAGATGATTCAACAGAAGATCTTGTCAAACATTTAACTGTTAACTTACCATCTGCTACATCAACTTTAGCAATGTTGTTTGAAGCTTCAACTAAATCTTCAAAATCAGGACTCATTCTGTACACTCCATTGTGAGCTGTTTGCATAGAACGCACAAAGAAATATTGAGCCATTGATGGCATTACTTTTTTAGGAGTTTGTGCTTCATCTAATTTATCAAAGATAACTTCTAAATTAGGGTCAACAGTGTGTAACTCAGCTTTAATTTCATCAACGATCGTATTCATATCGTAAACGAAAGCCTCGTCATATACATTAGCAATGATTACTTCAGCTACACTCTCACGAGGAATAGCATTACGTAAACTACCACCTTTGATTTTTGCAATTTGCAATCCAAAGTTGTCAAAAGCATCAAATAACAAACGATTCATAATTTTGTTAGCATTACCTAACCCTTTGTGAATGTCCATACCTGAGTGACCTCCGTGTAAACCTTTAATTGTAATTCTATAACCTACAGATCCTTCTGGAGTATCTTCTTCATCATACTCAGCAGATGCAGTTACATCAATACCACCAGCACAACCGATATCAATTTCGTCATCCTCTTCAGTATCTAAGTTTAAAAGAATCTCTCCTTCTAACATTCCACCTTGAAGACCTTTTGCACCAGTCATTCCAGTTTCTTCGTCGATAGTGAATAATGCTTCAATAGCAGGGTGAGGAATGTCTGTACTTTCCAATATAGCCATAATAGTAGCTACACCAATACCGTTGTCAGCACCTAATGTAGTCCCTTTTGCTCTTACCCATCCTTCTTCATCAACGAACATTTCAATACCTTGTTTGTCAAAATCAAACACAGTATCGTTATTTTTTTGGTGAACCATATCCAAGTGTGACTGCATCACAATTGTTTTTCTGTTCTCCATCCCTTCTGTTGCAGGTTTTTTAATGATGACATTTCCTACTTCATCCTTGATTGTTTCCAATCCCAAATCTTTTCCAAAATTCATCATGAATTCAATAACGCGTTCTTCTTTTTTAGAAGGACGTGGAACTGCATTCAAATCAGCGAACTTATTCCATAATTGCTTAGGCTCTAAGCTTCTAACCTCTTGACTCATATATAAAATCTTCTTTAAAATTCATATTACTCTTCAAATTTAGGATTTTCTAAATAAATAATGCACAATTCTCTAATAAAATATACCTAATCTTTCAATTGAACAAGTGGATGAAAACTAACTTTAAACTACTATGTAAATAGGAACATCGTACATATTATAGTTTTTTGTGATTTTAATCTAATTATTAAAGTTAATAAGGCACAAATAGAGTGCATATAAGTGTTTTGAAAAATGTAGTCCTCCCCTGACTTCCTACTTTTTCACGGACGAATACTACAATTCCTTTACTGAGAACTTCAAGCATTATTTTACAGGTTTTCCCATACATTTTTGAAGTGTTTGTATATTCTATGAATACCCTATTTATAACCAATGTATAAAATCTATGTTTTGTTATACATTCGTTTTACACATAATATAGAAAGAGAATACAAGTAAGAAAATAAAAGTAGGAATAGCTCTAACGTTGCTATTATGAACTCAAACTTCCATTCATCAAACAATAATTACCGCTCATCAAATAAAATATTCCAATCACACTCGAAGGCATTTCTTTGTCAAAATTTTTAAAATCATTTATCATGAAAAAACAAAGAAACCTTATTTGTACTGCGCTATGTGCGCTATTGTTCAATGCGATTCCATCATTTGCACAATCACCATTTCACATCGGAGTTAAAGCTGGTGCTAACTACTCTTCTTTAACAACAAACTTGAAAGGGATGAATACTAAAAATGCAATGGGGTATTCCATAGGTGTAACGACACAGTATGACTTTCAAAAGTTTTATGTACAAGCGGGTGCTTTATATACACAACATAAAACTACTTTAGAACAACAGGATTTTAGAGACCAAAGTCTAAAAGTCAATACAATTGATATTCCCGTGGTATTAGGTTACAAATTATTAAATCTATCAGTTGCTGAAATCCATATCTTTGGAGGAGCAAAATATACGTATGCATTAGACAAAAAGCTTTCTTTCCAAAGTAATTTAGAAGCTATGAAAAGCAACATCAATCAATCTAATCTTAGTTTAAAGACAGGTGTAGGTGTTTCGGTATGGAAACTAAATGTTGATTTAGCTTACGAATATGGTTTGAAAAATATTTCCAAAGATTTTAAGTCAAAACCTCACAATTTTAATTTAAGCGTAGGATACTTCTTCTTGTAAAAT
>JASLGC010000221.1 GCA_030150335.1 Flavobacterium sp. | reverse complement strand
GAACCAGACGCAAAAATTTTTGCTTGTGCTCAGAGTGTTGAACTCGCTGAGAAGATTGCAAAAGCATACGGAGTAGAATTGGGAAAAGTAACTTTATCTCATTATAGTGATGGAGAGTTTCAACCTTCTTTTGAAGAATCTATTAGAGGAAGAAGAGTTTTCCTAGTATGTTCTACGTTCCCATCATCAGATAACTTAATGGAGCTATTGTTAATGTGTGATGCAGCAAAACGTGCATCAGCAAGACACATTACAGCGGTAATCCCTTATTTTGGATGGGCTAGACAAGATAGAAAAGATAAACCAAGGGTTCCAATTGGAGCTAAATTAGTTGCTAAATTATTAGAGTCTGCAGGAGCTACACGTATTATGACTATGGATTTACATGCTGATCAAATCCAAGGATTCTTCGAGAGACCAGTAGATCATTTATACGCATCAACTATCTTTTTACCATACGTAAAAAGCTTAAACTTAGAAAATCTAACAATTGCATCACCTGACATGGGTGGTTCTAAAAGAGCTTATGCATATTCTAAGTTTTTATCATCTGATGTAGTTATCTGTTACAAACAAAGAAAACAAGCAAACATCATTGACAAAATGGAGCTTATTGGAGACGTAACTGGACGTAATGTAATCTTAGTTGATGACATGATTGATACAGGAGGTACACTTGCAAAAGCTGCAGATATGATGATTGAAAGAGGAGCATTAAGCGTACGTGCTATATGTACACATGCTATCCTTTCGGGAAGTGCTTATGAGAAAATAGAAGAATCAGCTATTCAAGAATTAATTGTCACAGATTCAATTCCATTGAAAAAACCATGTGATAAGATTAAAGTATTAAGCTGTGCTCCATTATTTGGAGAAGTAATGCACAATGTTCATTCTAATGAATCAATTAGCAAAACATTTGTAGTATAGAAATTTATTAATTTTTTAAATATATTTAAATGAAATCAATTACGATTAAAGGATCAGAAAGAGAAAGCGTAGGTAAAGTATCAACTAAAGCCGTACGTAATGCTGGATTGGTACCTTGCGTGTTATACGGAGGAACAGAACCAGCAGTACACTTTACTGCAGAAGAAAAAGCATTCAAGACTTTGGTTTACACTCCAAACGTACACACTGTAGTAATTGAGTTAGAGAACGGAAAGAAATACAGTGCTATCTTACAAGATATCCAATTCCACCCAGTATCTGACAGTATCTTACACATTGATTTCTACCAATTACACGAGGACAAAGAGATTACTTTAGAAGTTCCTGTGAAAGTTGTTGGAAACTCTAAAGGTGTAATGGCCGGAGGTGTATTAAACTTAAACTTACGTAAATTAAAAGTAAAAGCTTTACCAGCTAACTTACCTGATTTCGTAGAAGTAAACATCTCTAACTTAGACATGGGTAACAAATTATACGTTACTGATATCAAAGTTGAAAACTACAAATTGTTACATGTTGACAACACAGTAGTGTGTCAAGTAAGAATTTCTCGTGCAGCTATGAAAGCAGCTCAAGAAGCAGCAAAAGCAGCAAAAGCTACTCCAAAGAAAAAATAATTTCTCAAAGAGATAAGTTTTATAAAGCGCTTGTGATTTCACAAGCGCTTTTTTGTTTTATGTTTGTTCAACATTTCACATTAGATTACTTTTGTGATGAATTATATAATTTGTTATTAGCATAATGAAAAAGTTTTTAATTGTAGGACTTGGTAATATTGGAGTAGAATATATTCATACTCGCCATAATATAGGTTTTAAAGTAGTAGAAGAAATTGCTAATGAACTTGGAGGAGATTGGCAAACTGTTAAGTTAGGCTCTTTGGCTGAAGTTAAAATAAAAGGGAGAACCTTGTTATTACTCAAGCCAAATACATATATGAATCTAAGTGGAAAAGCAGTTTTACATTGGATGGAGAAAGAGAAGATACCTGTAGAAAATGTATTGATTGTAACTGATGATTTGAATTTAAGTTTTGGAACAATTCGTATTAAAGCAAAAGGTTCTGATGGTGGGCACAATGGACTTAAGAGTATTCAAGGATTATTGAACACAAGTAGCTATCCGCGTTTTAGATTTGGGATTAGTGACGAATTTAAGAAAGGACAACAAGTAGATTATGTTTTAGGTACTTGGAGTGATCAAGAGAAAGAACTTTTACCAGAAAGGCTTAAAATGGCTTCTAAAGCTGTTCAGGAATTTGCTTTAGGAGGATTAAACAATGCGATGAACACTTACAATGGTAAGTAGTTGAAATAAGATGTAAATAACAATGGGGCTATGTCAAGAAGATAGTTCCTTTATTTTTTAGTATATCTTTAAAGTATAAGAGCTTATTAAATCAAAGTTCAAATTTGATATGTATTTAAATAGAAGAGTTATAAAGGATGTTTTATGCTGTTCAGGAATTTGGTTTAGGAGGATTAAATAATGCGAAGAATACTTACAATGGTAAGTAGTTGAAATAAGATGTAAATAACAAAGGGGCTATCTCAAGAAGATAGTCCCTTTGTTATTGAATACTTCTTATAAGATAAAACCTTGTGTAATCTTGTCAATACAAAGCTCACTATTTGATAAATCTTCGTAGAATACCCGTAAAGGAGCTAAAGGTATTTAAGAGTTTGTTTGAAGAAGATTAAACGATGTAATGAACACTTACAAGGGGAAGTAATCAAGGAAATGAAATAAAAAAGGGAGCTATTTGCTCCCTTTTTTGTTATTCTTGTCTCACAGTAATGTGAAGTTCTTCTAATTGTTCTGGTCTAATAGTAGACGGTGCATCAATCATAACATCACGTCCTGAATTATTTTTCGGGAATGCGATAAAGTCACGAATTGTTTCTTGTCCACCTAAGATAGAAACCAAACGGTCTAAACCAAATGCAAGACCTCCGTGAGGTGGTGCTCCATATTGGAAAGCGTTCATTAAGAAACCGAATTGTTTTTCAGCCTCTTCTTTAGTAAATCCTAAATGTTTAAACATCATTTCTTGCGTAGCTTTATCGTGGATACGGATAGAACCACCACCGATTTCGTTACCATTAAGAACCATGTCATAAGCATTAGCACGTACTTTTCCTGGGTCAGTATCTAATAATGCAATATCTTCTTTTTTAGGAGATGTGAATGGGTGGTGCATAGCAAAGTAGCGTCCAGATTCTTCATCCCACTCGAAAAGAGGGAAGTCAATAACCCATAACGGAGCAAACTCATCAGATTTTCTCAATCCCATACGGTTTCCTAACTCCATACGTAAAGCACTTAATTGCGCTCTTGTTTTGTTAGCAGGACCAGAAAGAACTAAGATTAAATCACCTTCATTTGCACCTGTAGCTTCAGCCCATTTTTTCAAATCTTCTTGGTCATAAAATTTATCTACAGAAGATTTAAAAGTACCATTAGCTTCACATTTACAATAAACCATTCCTGAAGCTCCAACTTGAGGGCGTTTTACCCATTCGATTAAAGCATCAATCTCTTTACGAGTATAAGTTGCAGCACCTGGTACAGCAATACCAACTACTAATTCAGCGCTATTAAAAACCCCGAAATCTTTATGTTGAGCAACTTCGTTTAACTCTCCGAATTCCATTCCAAAACGAATATCTGGTTTATCATTACCATATTTACGCATTGCTTCTTCGAAAGTCATACGAGGGAACTTATCAACTTCAATACCGTGGATAGACTTCAATAAATGTTTAGTCATTCCTTCGAATGTATCCATTACATCTTCTTGTTCAACAAAAGCCATCTCACAGTCAATTTGTGTAAACTCAGGTTGTCTATCAGCACGTAAATCCTCATCACGGAAACATTTCACAATTTGGAAATATCTATCCATACCACCTACCATCAACAATTGTTTGAAAGTTTGTGGAGATTGAGGTAACGCATAAAACTCACCTGGATTCATACGAGAAGGTACCACGAAATCACGTGCTCCCTCAGGAGTAGAGCTAATTAAGTAAGGAGTTTCCACCTCACAAAAATCTTGAGCAGAAAGATAATTTCTAACCTCTTGCGCTACTTTATGTCTGAAAAGTAAATTGTTTTTAACTGGATTTCTACGAATATCCAAGTAACGGTATTTCATACGAATATCTTCCCCACCATCTGTTTCATCTTCAATAGTGAAAGGAGGAACACTTGATTCATTAAGTACTGTCAACGATTCAACTAAAATCTCAATATCACCTGTTGGGATATTTGGGTTTTTAGAAGCACGCTCAATAACTTTTCCTGTTACTTGAACAACAAACTCACGGCCAAGATTTTTAGCTGCTTCAAAAACTGATTTTTCAGTTCTGTCAGCATCAAAAATTAACTGTGTGATACCATAACGGTCACGTAAGTCAACCCAAATCATAAAACCTTTGTCGCGATGCTTGCTTACCCATCCTGATAAGGTAACTTCTGTATTTATATCCGAAGCTCTTAAGGCTCCGCAATTATGCGTTCTATACATTGTTAAAAATAT
>JASLGC010000213.1 GCA_030150335.1 Flavobacterium sp. | reverse complement strand
TAATATGATAGTTGCCTTGTTGGTATTGATTTTAGAACGCACACAAATGATTGGTATTCTAAAAGCATTAGGAGCAAATAACTGGACTATCCGCAAGATGTTTTTATACAATGCCATCTATTTAATAGTGAAAGGGCTTATCTATGGAAATGTTATCGGACTTGGGATATTGTTGATTCAGAAATACACCGGAATTATCAAGTTAGACCCAGTAGCTTATTATGTAAGAGAAGCTCCAGTACTAATCCGCTTTACGGATGTGTTATTGCTAAACGTTGGAGTAGTAGTCATAGCAATGTTAGTCTTGTTAATCCCTTCATATATGATTACGAAAATATCGCCAGTAAAAGCGATTCGTTACGATTAGAAAATAGTATTACAGATATATAACCGGTTGTGAACATTGTTTGCAACCGGTTTTTTTGTGGGCTAAAACCTTGTATAAAGAATAGTTACTTGAGATAATTGGAAGTGAAATAGAAAGTATCTACTTTTTCTCTACATAGCAATGCTCCGTGATAATGGCACATTTCCGGCACATTAGTGGCTGTATGCTACTAAAAACGGCTTGTTTTGTGGAGAAAGGTGCTAGAGAAGTGCCAGTGTTCTGCTTTTAAATATACGAGAACACGTAATGTGAGTTCAATAGATTTTTCATGAGCTTTTATAGTAATGGTATTTGAAAAATCAAGAATAGAAAGCCTCTATTAGCAGTTTTATAATGATTAAGTAGAAGTAAAAAGTATATGAATTACTTGTTAGGATAATTAAGAGGAGGGGGAAAAGAGAATATATTTAACTTATAGTTGAATAGTTTCTATCTATTTTGTAAATAACTTAAAATATGTTTATTTGTATTCATTCTACTTTATCATAGTCGTATTTATTTGAACCAAGTCTAAATAAATTAGTTTACATTCTCATTGTTGTCTAATTTTGTCGCAGAGTTTATAATACATAGTTAATGACACGTTTACACAAGGTATTCTCGGTAATAATCTTACTATTTACCTTTTTTTGTAGTTCTTATATTTTTGGTCAAAGTAAAGGGATAGACTTAACTATCGCTATACGTGATGAATATAAACAAGCGATTAGCGATGTAACTATTCAAGTGAGTAGTGTTAAAAAGCAATCGACAAGTATAACAAATGGGAATGGGGTAGCTGACTTTATCCTACCTGCTGATAGTTATAAAATTGAAGTTTTTCATATTGGATATGAAACTTATTCTGCACAGATTAACCTGTTGGAGAAGCAGACTATTGCTATTCAACTGACTTCATTATCTAATATTTTAGAGGAAATGGTGATTACCGCAAAAGAGGGGAAGGGACTTACTTCTACTTCTGTGATTAATCGTCAAGCAATGGAACACTTACAACCGTCAAGTTTTGCGGACTTGATGGAACTACTTCCTGGTGGACAAGCGAAAGACCCGATATTGACTGGAAAGAATCCTGTGCTTCTTCGTGAAACAGGGAAACAAGGATATGATACTGGTTCGCTGGGGGTACAGTTTATTTTGGACGGAAATCCGATTAACTCTAATGCGGATTTACAAACTTCTTCTTACCAAGACCAAATATTGAGTAGTGGTAAGGTGGATGCAAAGCGCAATACTACAGGTATTGGAGTGGATATGCGTACACTTTCTACTAATGATATTGAAAGTGTTGAGGTTACAAGAGGTATTCCTACAGCAGCGTATGGAGACCTAACTTCTGGGTTGATTCAAATTAAGAGAAAGATTGGTTATACACCTTTGCAAGCGCGTTTTAAAGCAGATGGTTTTAGCAAGATGTACTATGTAGGTAAGGGATTGGATACACGTAGTGGTTGGAAGTTAAATGCAAGTATGGATTTTCTTGATGCAAAGAATGAACCAACGAATACATTGGAAAATTACAAGCGTATTTCATCGTCTATTCGTACGGAGAAAACGTTTATAGTAGGAGGTTATGACTTGACGTGGAATGCTAACTTGGATTACAACGGGACGATTGATAATGACAAGTTTGACCCAGATAGTGGATATGCACGTACAGATAGATATAAAAATACAAGACAGAATATAAGCTTGGCGAATAACTTTAAATGGGAGTTTGACAACAAGAGTTTGTTTAAAAGGGTTATGTTGAATACTGCTATTTCTCAAGGAATAGAGGATATCAAAGGAACAACTTTTGTACAACAAACAGGATTTAAGGCTATTTCTACAAGCCGTGAAACAGGTGTTAATCAAGGGTATTATTTGCCATTATCTTACGTTTCTGATTTTAGAACAGAGGGACGACCATTGAATATTAACGCTAAACTACAATCGGAGTTAGGGTTTAATACAATTGGTGTGGTGCATAATATCGAATCAGGTATCGACTTTAGATATTCGAAAAACAATGGAAAGGGAGAGATTTACGATCCACTGCTTCCTCCTTCGAAGGGACTTGTAAATAATAGAACACGTCCGTTTAAAGATATTCCTGCTTCTCAGATATTGGCTGGTTTTATAGGGGATAGAATGGAGTATGAGGCTGGAAAACATCACTTGCAGTTATATGCTGGGGTGCGTTTGTCTAAGATGCTGGGTATCGGAAGTGAATTTAGTACAAGTAACAGATTTTATGCAGAACCTCGTGTAAACTTTCAATGGGGACTTCCGAATCTTAGGTTGGGACAAGATGTGTTGAAAACGGATATTACGTTGGGATATGGAGAATTGTATAAGCAGCCTACACTTTCGTTGCTTTACCCAAATGATAGATATTTTGACATGCTTGAGGTGAATTACTTTGACCAAGCAAATGCGAATAGTTACGCACAGTTTAACACGTTTAAGTTGAATACGGAAAACCATTCATTGGTGGCTGCTAAGAATATAAAGAGAGAGATTCGCCTTGATTTGTCTTATAAGAAACACAAGTTGTTTGTAACTTATTTCAATGAGCGTATGAATAATGGATTTAGGGATGTGAATTACTTCAGAGGGTTTGAATACCAAAAGTATGAGGTGGCTGGATTACAGTGGAATGATGATTTGGGACGACCAAATTTAGAAGGAGTGTCTTATGAGGATAGATTATTGCACTATCAATATAGCATGCGTGAAAATGGTAGTAATACGTTTAAAGACGGTATTGAGTTCGGATATAGTTCACCAAGGATAGAGGGGATTAATACGCGTTTTACATTGAATGGTGCTTGGTTTAAAACAACTTATTCTAATAGTTCGGATTTTTACTATCGCCCTGGAATTACATTGAATGGAAAGGATTATCCGTATGTGGGAATTTATGCTGATGACAATGGATACAAGAAATCGTCAATGGTTTACAACCTTGTGATAGATACGTATATACCGAGCATTGATATGAATATCTCTGCTTCTTTACAAGGGGATTTGTTTCGAAGAGAGCAAATGCTAAATCGCGTTGCTGAACCGTATGCGTATTTCGGATTTGATAATGAAGTACACCCGTTTACTGAACAAGATAAAACAGACCCAATGTTGCAGAATTTAGTGCGTAATGTTTCTGCTACGGACGGAATGCAAACGCGCTTACCTTTTACGTTTAATGCCAATTTTAAGGTGTCTAAGCGAATTTATAAATCAGTAAAGGCTTCAATGTTTGTCAATAGATTGTTTACGCATTACCAATCGTACACATTAAATGGAGTGAAGGTGAATAGAAAGGATAATGAAGGTCCTTATTTTGGAATGGAGATTAATTTTAATATTTAAGAATACAATACAGATGAAATTAAGAGTACTATATATTTTGCTAACTGTTTTTACTTTGGGTATTTCAGTTTCTTCTTGTTTGAGTGATGATGATGTAGTAGCTGGTGCAAATCAATCTACGGTTGTTTCTATCAACTTTAAAGCAAATGGTGTAAAGGAGTTTAAAGAACTGGACTTAGAATTTACTGAGATAAATACGGGGATAGTTACTAAAGAGCAAGCAGTAGGTGTGTCATTTTACTCTATTGCATTACCTACTGGGGCTTACCGCATGTCAGTTGAGGGGGCAGCGTTTTTAGCAGATGGTGAAGAAATTAGAGTAGGTGGTGTAAATGACAAGTTAGATGCTTCTGGTCAAGTACTGAATTTAGTGGTTGATTTGAGAGTGAAACAATTTAGCAAGGATTTTATTTTTGAAGAAATCTTCTTTACAGGTGTGAAAACATTGGAGGGTAAAGCATATAATTCAGGACAGTACTTTAAGATTGTAAATAATACGGATGAGGTTTTATACGCGGATGGATTGTTAATCGGTAAGTCTGAGTTTTTGACTACGACTGATAACAAGGAAACACCTAATGTTTTTGATGAGGCTTTTCCTGTAGATGGAGTATTGATGTTGCCTGGTAGTGGAAAGGATTATCCTGTACAACCTGGGGATTTTATTGTAGTGGCTGATAATGCTCAAAACCATAGAACGGCAAACATTCCTGGTCCTGATTTGAGTAATGCTGATTTTGAATTTCCAATTACAGAGAGTCCTGCTATTAATCAGCCTGATAATCCGAATGTACCAAATGCGATTGTGATTTATACAAATATGAAGTATAGCATGTTTATCATGCACAATAGAGGGTATAAAGGACATGTATTAGCGCGCTTACCAGAAGGAGAAAGTGTAGAGTCGTGGTTAGCAAATCAGAAATACGATTATTCTTATGTGAATGCGACTGGTAAGGAAACGAAAAAGTCAACTTTTAAAATTCCGAATGCTTGGATTGTGGATGGGGTAAATAGTAGTATTGTTCCCAAGTTTCAACGATTGGTAATGGGGGCGTCTTTAGATAGTGGTTTTTCTTATTGTGGTTCTTCTGAAAGTGATGATACGCGTTTTGGTAAGGCAATAAGAAGAAAGTCATTAGGACAGAATGCTGAAGGGCGCAATGTTTATAAGGATACTAATAATTCTACTGTTGACTTTGTTCCGGATAGTCCGGCAAGTTTAATTGATGGAATCACTCACAAGTAAAAAGAAGTTGTTTTGAAATTGAGATATAAAAATTTTATCGGTGTTCTTTGTGGTTTGTTTTCTTTTGGAGGATATGCTCAAGTAAAGGATACGTTGTCTTTATATAATAAGATAGAAAATCAATATAGTGCTGAGCGATTGTTTAGTGAACCGTGTTATGCTAATAAAGCAAGGATGACATCATACAGCAATTTGTCTTTTTCTGAGTTGGGTGTAATGTACCAACAAGATAAAAGGGATGCGTATATCCTACAAGATGGTGATGGATTGGAAGGCTTTAAGATTAACACTAATTCTTTTCAACGTTTGAAAGGAAATAAGATGGTGTGGGGAAGTGCTTCTTATACGAATCAACGCCAACAAAACATGGTGTGGAATGAGAGTTTGGATAGAGATATTGTCGGTCCGTATATAGTAGCTGATTCTGTGGGAGGAACTATGAAGCAGGAGATTTATCAGTTTGCTGGTGGTTTTGCAAAGCAATGGAATAGATGGGCACTTGGTGGAGAGGTAAGTTATGTTGCTAAAAATGGTTATAGACAAGTGGACCCGCGTCCAAAGAATACATCGTCTGTATTTCAAGCAGATTTAGGAGTTGACTATAACTTTTATAGAGATTATGAAATTGGAGTGTTTGGTCGATTTAATAAGTACACACAAAACAGTAGTGTGAAATTCGTGAGTGAAATCAGTAAACCTTATGTATATCACATGAGTGGATTGGGGAGTTTTAACTATTTCTTCAGTGGTGCGAAGGATTTGATTTCTACGTTTGAGGGAGTTGGATATGATGTAGGGGCTACCTTAGCTAAGAGTAAAAATAAGAGCTTTGTGTTGCAAGGTACAATTGGGAAGTTTAAACTAACCAAGAATAAAGGCGACTCTGGTGTGGATGCGTATGATTTGGCTAAGTTGGAAACAACAACTTATACAGTTGGAGGATTGAAGTTCTTTGATTTTGGTCAGCATAGAGTGGGGATGAAAGTGAACTATTTATTGAAAGAGTCAATCGGCACGGAGTATTTCTATACACAGAATGCTAAAATAATCACGAGGCTGGCAGAGAAAGAATTGTATAAATACATTGAGAGTAATGTGTTTTCAGAGGTGTTTTATCAATATAAAGATGAGGTTAACCGCTTAGTGGCTACTCCAGTTTTTGGAGTGGAACAAACCAGCGAGCGCAGAAAGGATACTTATGCTAAGCAACGTTTTACTTATATACATCTTGGAATGACTATTGATTATATGCGACAAATATTAAAGTCTGGTGTGTTAAGCGTAAAACCGTATGTGAAAGTTAGAAATGTGAAGGAGAGTACAAATAAGTTAGTGGACTTTGCTTCGCAACCAGGGGTAACTGAAATGCTGCATTCGAACTTTGAAGTGATGAATGCAAATTATCAACAATTTGGTTTGATAGCTCGTTATGACTTACAAGTACAGAAAGCTCCTGCTTTTTACGTGCAAGCACAAGTGGAACAAACAAAATATAACATTAATAAATCTAACAATTATACAGGGGTAGCCATTGGGGTTACTTTCTAATTGCAAGTAAAATAGAAAACAAAATGAAAAGGGTATTTTATTTATTATCGGGTGTTTTGGCTTTTGGTTTATTTGGTTTTAATACTGTTGTGGAGAAATTCGTGGGAAGCGACAATCCTGCTTATTTAGCAATAATAGACAGTTATAAAAAACCGATTGCGCAATGGCCTAAGCCAACTATTGATGAAGGGGTAAAATGGGAAGAGTTGAGTAGTATAAAGCGCGATTCTACATTTTTTGAAGTACAGGATAAAGCTGAGGTTGTCCTTGGTAAGCTTTTGTTTTTTGACCCTAAGTTGTCTAAGTCTAACCAAATTTCTTGTAGTACTTGTCATGACCCTGAAATGGGATGGACGGATAGAAGAATGGTTGCTTTGGGACATGACCATTTGAAAGGACCTCGCAACACGCCGTCTTTGTATAATACAGCAGAGAGAACTTCTTATTTTTGGGATGGTAGAGCAGCATCGTTAGAAGAGCAAGCAGGTGGACCGTTAAGTGCACATAATGAAATGGCAATGGATGTGGTTGATTTGCCTGCTAAGCTGCAAAAGATTGAAGGCTATAAACCATATTTTGAAAAGGCTTTTGGCGATAGTAAAATAACTTATGATAGAATAGTAGGGGCAATTGCTACTTTTCAACGTACTATTAAAAGTCAACCAAGTCGTTTTGATGCTTTTGTGGATGGTAAATACAATGCACTGACAGAACAAGAGGTGTATGGTTTGCACATTTTCCGTACGAAAGGAAGATGTATGAACTGCCATAATGGGAAGTACTTTACAGATGAGGATTTTCACAATATTGGTTTGACTTACTATAAACGTCAATATCAAGATTTGGGTAGATATGAAATTACTAAAAACCCAGACGATGTTGGTAAATTCAAAACACAAGGGTTAAGAGATTTATTATTAACAAGACCTTGGATGCACAATGGGTTGTTTGATGACTTGGAGGGGATTGTAAATATGTATAACAGTGGGATGAAAATGATTAATCCTACGGCTGAAAAGAAATTAGCAGACCCGCTATACCCTGTTACTGATACATTAATGAAACCATTGGAATTAAACAAGGAGGAGATTAAAGCATTAGTTGCTTTTCTGGAGTCATTATCTGGTAGTAAATACAAGATGAGACGTCCTGTTTTTCCAACAGAGTAGGTTTGAAATAAAATAGATTTAAAAGGTAACTCTAATACTTAGAGTTACCTTTTTTTAATTATAGACTATTGCTGTATTGTGTTTTAGGAGGGGAAAGAGGTTGTAATATGTTAAAATGAATATTTTGGACAGGAATTATAATTCATGTTAATGCTTGTATTGATAATTAATATGCATATAAGTTCTTAGATGAGTGAAATGAGAAGATGAATAAATAACTTATCATGAGTTTTGTTGAAAATTTAAAATATTATGACATTTTGCAGGCATTAAGCTGATTTCTTTTGGTAAATTAGTGTGATAAGAAAAATCAGAGAATTATGCCTTTAAATATATATCCAGAATACCCATTAGATGAATTAGAACAGTTGATGGTAGATGGAGTCAAAGTGCCTTTCGGTGAGTTTTTAGTATATAGAGATATTGTAGAAACTCTTTCTAAAAGTAAGTACGATTGGTATGTATGGTACAGTATGAAATTGCCTTTCCACGATAATAGTAATGTTAAACGTGCCAAGGCGGATGCAGAGCTTGACTTTATTATCGTGTCTGAATTTGGAATCATCGTTTTAGAAGTGAAAGGTGGAAACATCTTTGTTGACCAAGGAAGGTTCTGTTTCAAAGATGGTCGTAGAAAGAAATGGTTGAACCAAAACCCTTTTGAACAAGTAAAAGGTTATAAATATACCTTAATGAATAAGGTATTCCCAAACTTTAAACACGTTCAGTTTTGTGAGGCTGTATCATTCCCAACAACAAAAATTGCAATTGAAAATACAATTTATGACTCCCAGTTAATCTATAGTGATTATACAAAGAGAAATAGATTTAAAAATATTGAGAAGTTCTTCTTGCATATTTATGAATACACAAAAAATAGATTAGAGAGTATTCACCCAATCCGTTTTTCTAAATTGACTAAAGCGGAGATTGATACAATTATCAATACATTTAACCCCGTAGTACAAGATACAAACTTGTTCCAAACGCATGATTCATTAGAATGGTTGAAAGAGCGTAACTTGGAAATCTTGTATTCGCTATCTGAAAACCCTCGTTTGATGATTGAAGGAGCTCCTGGAACTGGAAAAACGACGATGGCAATGGCGTATGCTGAAATGCAGGTGGGAAGAAAAGGGATTTATCTGTGTTGGAACTTACTGCTTTGTGCTTATAATGCGCAACGTTTTAAAGAGCTTAATGTAAACATAGATTGTATTACTTTTACACAGTTTGTAGTGGAGAACTTGCCTGGAGTGAAAGAGAGTGAATTGTATTATTTAGAACCTGCTAAATTTGCAAACTATATCAAGGATACAATTGACCATTTGCAGAATGAAGGGACTTTGCCTAACTATGATTATATGATTATCGATGAGGCGCAAGATTTATTTGATAGAAACTTGCACTTGATGATGCATAAATTATGTGGAGACCACAATGGTATGAAACAAGGTAATATTATTTTACTTTATGATTTAGACCAAAGTTTCTCTTTGTTTGGTAGGGATGTTACAGACTACGCTTATTTTATGAAGGAGTATTTCACACATTTCAAATTGCATAAAGTAAGAAGAAGTGCTCAAAAAACACAGATTAGAAAAATAGCTGAGCATATTCAAGCAAGTCCAGAGGAATGGGAAGATGTGATGACACATGATGAATATGATGAAATTGACTTGCGTTCTTTCCAAACGAGAGAGCAGTTAAAAGATGCAATGGAAGTTGTTATTAGTAATATTAACGACCCTAACTCATCTTTAAAGGCAGAAGATGTAATTGTATTAGTGCAAAGTAAAGTGTGGCAACGTAGAAATAACGTAGCTGACTTAATTATTGAACTTGGAATGGAAGAATTGACCATTGCAAACTTAACGTTGAAGCCTACTAAGTTACAATATACTACTGCTGTTAAGTTTAAAGGACTGGAGAGAAAGAATGTAATTCTTATTGTGGATAAACCTAATAAATTAACTCCTTATGAGTGGTATATTGGTTGTACGCGCGCTATTGAAAACTTGTGCATCTGGCAACTTCACACTTACCAAGAGCATGAACTCATAGTAGGGAAGTATCAATTGCATAAAGCTGAGGTAGAGAAAAAATAATAGTATATATAGAATGGGTGTCGCAGAAATTTTAAAAAAGCGAAAAGAGGAGTTGGCTAATAAAAACCTTGCTGAGGGTAAAGAGTATATTTCAAAGTTTTGTGAGTCTTCAGATGTAATTGTATTGCCTGAAGGTATTGCTTACGAGATATTGACGTTAGGTAACGGAGAGTTTATCAGCTTAGACGATAAGTTTGAATGTCATTATCATGGTACTAATATCAAAGGTGAAGTTTTTGATAGCTCAGTAGATCGCGGAAAAACAGCGGTATTTACGTTGAGTAAATTAATTAAAGCATATCAACTGTTAGTACCTAAGTTGCCAATTGGAACTAAGTTTAAAATGGTAACACCTCCTGAGTTTGCTTATAAAGAAGATCATATAAGTAAGGAGATAGGACCAAATAGTACGTTGATATTTGAGATTGAACTCCTTCAAATTATAAAATAATAAAACAAAGAGCCACTAAGTAATTAGTGGCTCTTTTGCATAAAAAAGCGATCGGGGATCTACACTTAACAATGTAAATTGGAAAGTAAGGGGGATATTTTTGTAGGTATATTTACTTTTTAAATTTTCTACGGTATTGGTTTGGCGTCAATATCAATGCTTTTTTAAAGAATGTTGAGAAATATGTAGGGTGCTCAAATCCTAAAGCGTATGCTATTTCAGAAACACTTAGATTACTTGTTATAAGTAAATTCTGTGCTTCATGTAATAATCTTTCTTTGATGCAAGTTGTTGTTGATTTTCCCAGCATTTGGTTAATCGTGAAATTTAAGTGATTAACATGTACATTAAGGTCCCCAGCAAAGTCAGACGCAGTTCTTAATTGAATTTTTTTGTTTTTAAAGCTATGCTTTGATGTAGCTGTTGTGATAGAAAACTGTGCTTCTAATAAATCTAAAAAACGTTGTGATAGCCTTTCTTTTGCTGTTATGTCTAAACGAAAGTTTTGATTGGACTGTAATTTATAACTCTTGAATATTAATATTTCTATATACTTTTTAAGTAATTCATTTTTTTGAAAACTCTTTTCTCTTGACTCTTCTTCTATTTTTTTGAAAAGAACATGGATGAAGTTATCCTGTTCTTTTGTCAAAGCAAAGAGTGGGGATTGCTGTAAGTTTGAATTGATAAGTTTAAAAACTAAATTGTTTTTTCCTAAAAAGGCATTGTCAAACGCACAAATGTATCCTGTAGGGTTTATTGCTGATAACTTATAGTTTGGCAAGGCTTGTGGAATCGAAAAATATAAGGATGGTTGCTTTACTTCAATAGTATCAAGTCCGTTTGAAAAGACACTATTGGATTGTAAGTAAGAAATCTTGAATAGATTTTGATTGGTAACAGGTAAGACAAGCGTTCCATTTTGTTGGTGCTTATATATTCTAAATTCAGTTTTATTGTTTGTGTTAAGTTCAGTTGTCTGTAGATTAACTTTTGTAATGTTTTTAGTCATAGCGTAAGAGTGTTGTGTTTATTTTTTGTGTTTAAAACATTAAATAAACAGTTATTACTATTTTATTCTGTGTTTGTTACTTTTATTTTCATTTTTTGATGATTATTTCACATGTTGTAAAAATATATAATTGAATAATAGGTTTTATTATGAAATAAGTGTTATTTATTGACTTTTTTACATAAATTAACTTTTTTAAAGGTGTTTTTTAATTTAAAGATAGTTAAAGTGTTATTTTATTGGCTATTTTTACAAAAGAGATAAGCGATTAGTATCTCTGTTTTTATAACTAAAAAAACAATAATTATGGAACACTATTTGCTTTTAGCTTTAAAACTGTTAATCGGTTTTTTAATGACAATAATGCATTTGAACTTTACGGGTAAAACACAGATTTCTCAAATGAATGCCATTGATTTTATTGGGAACTTTATTTTAGGTGGTGTGATTGGAGGGGTAATTTATAATGATGATATAGGTTTTGGTACTTATATAATGTCATTACTATTAGGTATCTTTTTGATTAATTTTTTAAATTTCTTAGTGAAAAAGACATCTTTGTTTCGTGCTTTTGCAATTGGGGATCCAATACTTCTTGTTTACAAAGGAGAGTTTTGTATAGAAGCGATTAAGGATAAAAAGAATAAAATAGACATCTATAATATTGCTGCAAATTTGAGAATCTTAGGACATTCGTCTTTCAGCAATATTGATTTTTTGCAAATAGAACCTAATGGGCAGTTGTCTATTATTCCTAAAGAAGACAAGAAGCCTCTACCAAGTGTTATCTTATTTGTGGAAGGTACTTTTTCTACTTCAGAGCTTGAAGGGCTTAAAAAGGATGAAGAGTGGTTAAAGAGTGGATTAAAGAAACATGGCATCAACGAGTATGATGATATTTATTTAATAGAGTTTTATAACAAAGAGCTCAATGTTATTTATTGTAACGGTAAGGTGCAGAATTGTTCTATTTAGTTGAAGACCTATTGGAGCAATTAGTATAGCTCTTTTTTGTAGCGTAATTTTACTATAGAGCTACTTAGCGTTTCTTTACTATCTAATTGGTAGTTTACTTTTTGAAGTAAGCATTCTGAAGCTTTGTTTTCTTCATATAGTTGTGCGATAATAGTTCTATACGATGTATTTTGCTTTAAATAGATTTCTAATCCAAGCAATAATTCTGTACCCAACCCTTTGTTCCAATAAGGATGGTGTAGTATATAACCTATTTCTATCGCAGAAGGATCTTGTTGAAAAGGGAATAAACCAATTTCACCAATGTTAGTGATTTTGTTTTCTTCAATGTGATTAATCTTGTATAGACCAATATTTTTAGCATATAGCGTTATATTTTTAGCGTATTTATTAGTGATGTCTTCTAATGTCCAATTAGCTTTGTTGTTAGGTATCCAACGCATTGTTTTTAGGTCATTGTGAATCGCTAATAAATTAGTTGCGTCAGAGAGAAGATTTATCTTCTCAATTGTTAGTCTTTTTGTACGATAGAGCAGCTGTGTGTGCATAAGTGTAGTTGTTTCAACAAGGGAAATATAGCAAAAATAGCGATTTGTTTGTATTGTTAAAATTTAATAATTAGAATATAACGGCAAATAAAGATTTGCTTTTACTGCAATTTTTGGTGATATTTTTTATATATTGTGCACCTTAAATAATTTTTTTATTTAAAAAACGTAGAATTAGGGCTCAAAAGTTTCGTTTTTAGAACCTCTTCTTAATTCTCTTTTAGTGACTTATAAATAGAATACAAATATTATTACAATGAAAAGAAAATCAGCATTGGATGCTTTAATAATTGGGTTTGCCTTATTTGCTATGTTCTTTGGGGCAGGGAATATTATATTGCCACCAATTATTGGCTTGTTAAGTGGAGGAGATTGGAATTTTGCAGTATCAGGTTTTTCAATTACTGCTATTTTAGCTCCATTTTTAGGAATTGTGGCTGTATTAATTTCAGGTGACGAGTTTACTGATTTAGGAAAAAGGATAAATAGTTTATTAGGTTGGATATTAGCTACGGCAATCATTCTTAGTATTGGTCCATTAGTTGCTATTCCGCGTACGGCCGCTACAACTTATGAAATTGGTGTGTTGGCTATTTGGCCTAATTTTAGTCCAATTATTTCTTCAATTATCTTTTTTGCTATAACGTTAGTCTTATCTATTTCACCTTCTAAGGTGGTTAATATTATCGGTTCATATTTAACACCATTACTTTTATTGTTATTAGTGTCAATGGTAGTGATGGGAGTAATGAATCCTTTAGATACAACAGCATTAGTTGAGAAAACTAATCCTGATGCATTTAGATTAGGATTCTCTGAGGGGTATCAAACGATGGATGTATTAGCTTCTGTTATTTATGCTGGTATCATTATTTCTGCTGTGAAAGCGAAAGGATATGTGAAATTGGAAGAGAAAACTAAAGTTACGTTTATGGCAGGTTCTGTTGCTATCTTTTGTTTGCTATTCATCTATGGTGGATTAGTTTACCTTGGTGCAACTTCTGGATATCCAATAGTAGAACATTTAAAACGTACGGAGTTATTATTACATATTTCAAAAGGTGTTTTAGGTTCTCAAGGGACTTTCGCATTATCGCTTTGTATTGCTCTTGCTTGTTTAACTACTGCTATTGCTTTGGTTTGTGCAACAGGAACTTTCTTCAGCCAATTGACAAAAGGTTTTTTGAGTTATCGCCTTGTGGTTACTATAACATGTATTTCTTCGGCGATTTTAGCTGTTAATGGGGTAGATAGAATTATTGACTATGCAGCGCCATTTTTAGGGATTATTTATCCTATTACATTGACGTTGATTATTTATATGGTAGCGTTTGGTAAGCGAGTGAAAAGAAGAGCTCCTTTTGTGGGGGCAATCATTACAACAACAGTTATTGCTTTAATTCAGTTTGCTTCGTTTTTAGCAGGGAAGTATGGTTATGTTGTGTTTGCTGCAAAGAATAATGATTTGATTAGTAGAATACCTTTGAGTAACTATGATGTACCTTGGTTAATTCCTTCGTTTATCGCTTTTGTTTCAGTATTTTTACTAGACAGATTGTTTTTTAAACAAGAAAGTATTTAATATCACTTTTAAATATATAAAAAAGCCACTTCAATTGAAGTGGCTTTTTTTATAGGGAAATTTTGATTCCTTGTGTTGGAAAAATATATTTAACTTTAAATATATTGCCTTCTTCAAGTTCTTGTTTTATTTTTTCTACTTGTTTGCCACTCGGTTTTAAGTGGGTTACAACAATGTTTAATCCTTCAAGGGCTTTAGTGCCTGTATGATTTGCTAATTTACTTAGTTCTTCAACTAATAGGTTAGGGGTTAGATGACCATATAGCTTATCTTCTGGTTGACTATTGCTGAAAGAGACTTCAATTAAAATTGTTTGTAAATTCTTATTGATAATCAATGGTGCGATGTATTCCCAAATGGTATTTAAGTTTGTAGTTCTTTCTACTCGGTCAGCTCCTGTATCACCAAAATATAATACGTATTCATCGTTATTTCTAACTAATATAGCTGAACTCTTTTGTGGATTGACATGACTTAATTCGAAAACTTCTGCAGTAAGTGAAGTGTTTTCGATTGCAAATGATTGAATAGGTTTTACTCTTGTATAAGTGTATTTGCCTATAATAGGTTTATCTCCTTCACTACCGAAGTTGGACCATGAGGCATTTGTAAAATAATTATTCTTGAAAATGTCTATTACAAAAGGCAAACCATAGATTGGTTTTTGAATGTCCTCTGGTGAGTTAATTACTAACCCTGCTAAATGGTCTAAGTGGCCATGTGAAATAAAGTATCCTTTGATATACTCTTTTAAGACTATTTCATTGCTTGTGTCAAAGGTATTGTGTTCAATAGCTTTGTTTATCCCACTTCTAATTGTCCCTGCATCAAGTGCTAAGTATTTGTTAGTGTTTTCTACACCAATTAAGTAAGATGAGAGGTTGCTTTCATCTCCGCCTCCGTAAATACCTAAAGGAACTATTTCTAATTTTTGAGCAAAAAGAAATGAAGTGTTTAGCAATAGTAAAGCAATTATTGTTTTTTTCATTTTTGACTATTTTCAACAAAACTACTGTAATTATTGGTATCGAGGTATTTTAACGACAGTTTTTAATGCTGCTTTGAGTTTCTTTCGGATGAGAGATTGTTTTATACAGTAGAGTTGTCGGCTACTGCTTGTATTCTTGTAGTGTCATCTAATTTTTGAAGTGTTAATCTAACTATACTGTCTTTATTGGCTATTAAGTTATGAGGAATATTTTCACCTAAGCTTATAATCGTCCCAACTTCTAAACTGTATAGTTTAGGATGTACACCTAATTTAATGCTTCCTTGTACGATTTCGATAACAATAGGAAAGTTTATTTTATATTGTTTCATCTCTTGTCCTTCTCGAAATAGGATTCTAATTTCTTTAGTAGACAAATTATCAATTAATACTTTGACAGCTGGTTTGTTTGTTCCGTATTCTAAATCAGCTAAAATGTTTGCTATTTGCATAATTTATACTTTTAAATTGATAATATAAAGAAATCAAATTATCGTTTTTTAAATCTGAAATATTGATTTTTTGGAATGAAAAAGTGATTATTATTGCTTTAACATAGTTTTTATGATATCTTTAACACGTTTTGTGCTTAAAAATGAAGTGCTAATGAGAATATTTTTATTCACATAATAGGATTTTTTATGAAAATAAAGATGATTCTGAAGTATTGTGTTTTTCGTGAAAATAGTTAAAATCAGAAAGATGTATTTAATACTTATGATTTACACATAAATCTAAGTTGAATTCTGTGTTTTTTATGCGATTATTTTAAAGGGCTATTTATCATAATTGTCATTAAGATACAATTATATAATTTTTATAATATGGTAATTTATCAGCTTTGAATTTTAATTAAATAAGGAATTTTACATCGTAGTATTAAAAGATATAGTGGGGACTATAAAAAGTTTTTTTTGATTACAGATGTCACTGGCTAATCAAAGTTGATGATGTTTGATTGTAATGAATTAAAATTTTTAATTATATGAAAAATACAAGAAAAGAACATGACTTCTTAGGAGAATTAGATATTCCTAATGAATTGTATTACGGTGTGCAAACATTCCGTGCAGTTGAGAACTTCAATATTACTGGTATTACTTTACATCACGAACCAAAATTGATAAAAGCGTTAGGTTGGGTGAAAAAGGCTGCTGCTTTAGCAAATCGCGATAGTGGAGTTTTAAATGATAAAGTTTGTGAGGCTATTTGTTTTGCTTGTGACGAAGTGATAGCTGGTAAGTTCGATGACCAATTTGTTAGTGATTTAATTCAAGGAGGAGCAGGTACTTCTGTTAACATGAATGCTAATGAAGTTATTGCTAATATAGCTTTGGAATATTTAGGATATCAAAAAGGACAATATGAATTTGTTCATCCTAATAATCATGTTAACTGCTCTCAATCAACAAATGATGCATATCCTTCAGCATTTCGTATAGCTCTTTATCTTAAAATTGAAGATTTTTGTGTTACTCTTGAGAAGCTTCAAGCTGCTTTTGCAATGAAAGGGAAAGAGTTTGATAGAGTCTTGAAAATGGGACGTACACAATTACAGGATGCTGTTCCAATGACTTTAGGACAAGAGTTTAATGCGTATGCTACTACTGTAGGGGAAGATTTACTTCGCTTGCGTGAAGTGCAAAAACTTGTTCTGGAAGTGAATATGGGGGCTACTGCAATTGGAACGAAAGTTAATGCTCCTGAAGGTTATCCTGAGTTGTGTGTTCAGTATTTAGCTAATGAAACTAAATTACCTCTTACGTTATCTCCTGATTTAATTGAAGCTACAAGTGATACTGGTGCTTATGTTCAAATTATGGGAACTTTGAAACGTGCGGCGGTTAAAATCTCTAAAATATGTAATGACTTGCGATTGTTGAGCTCTGGTCCTCGTACTGGGTTCAATGAAATAAATCTTCCTGCTCGTCAGCCTGGTTCTTCTATCATGCCAGGTAAAGTGAATCCTGTTATTCCTGAAGTTGTAAATCAAACTTGTTTCTATGTTATCGGACAAGATTTAACTGTGACTATGGCTGCTGAAGCTGGACAGTTAGAATTGAATGTAATGGAACCTGTAATCGGATTTGCAATGTTTACTTCCTTAGATTATTTGAAAAATGCTGTTGAAACATTAGTGGACAAATGTGTGGTTGGTATTACTGCTAATGAAGACCACTGTGCTAATCTTGTAATGAACAGTATTGGTATCGTTACTCAACTTAATCCTATCCTTGGATATGAGATTTGTGCAAGTGTAGCTGGTGAAGCATTAATTTCTGGAAAAAATATTCACGAAATAGTCGTTTTGGAACGTAATTTGATTTCTCAAGAGAAATGGGAGGAAATTTATTCACTTGAGAATTTAATTCACCCTAAACTAATTAATTCCTAATTTATTTAACAATCATAATATGAAAAAAGTATTAACATTAGTAGTTGGAATACTACTAACATTTCAAGTTCAAGCGCAGCCAAAAAATGCTGTGAAGACTTCTACTCAACCAAGAGTAATTATTTTAGCAACTGGTGGTACTATTGCTGGTGCTGGTGAATCTTCTACAAAAGCGGCTTATACTGCTGGACAAATTGGAGTTGAGAACCTTGTAAATGCCGTTCCTCAAATGCGTGATTTTGCACAAATTAAAGGAGAGCAAATTGCTCAAATCGGTAGTCAAGATATGAATATTGAAACTTGGTTGAAATTAAGTAATCGTATCAACGAGATTTTTGAAAAAAATGAAGCTGATGGTGTTGTAATTACTCACGGTACGGATACACAAGAAGAAACGGCTTATTTCTTAGAGTTAACTGTTAATTCTGATAAACCTGTTGTATTGGTTGGGGCTATGCGTCCTGCTACTGCAATGAGTCAAGATGGTAACAGAAACTTATTAGATGCTGTAATGGTTGCATCTTCTCCTAATAGTAAAGGTATTGGTGTTGTTACTGCAATGAATGAAGCTGTATTCGCTGCAAGAGACGTTACCAAAACTATAACTACTAATATGGCTACTTTCCAATCGAGAAATTTTGGTCCAATCGGATTAATTTATGACGGAAAAGTTAGCTACTACTACAAATCTCTTCGTTCTCCTGAACAAAAATTTGATATCAAAGGGTTGAAAACTTTACCTGAAGTAGAGGTTGTATATGGTTATGCTGATGCTAATCCAAGAGCTGTAAAAGCAGCTACTAAAGATGGTGTAGCTGGTATTGTTTACGCTGGTATGGGGAATGGTAACTTCAATGCTCCTGTAGGAGATGCTTTAGAAGCTGCTTCTAAAGAAGGAATCGTTGTTTGTAGAGCTGCAAGAGCAGGTGGAGGTCGTGTAACTTTATTTAATGAAGTAGATGATCAAGCTTTAGGATTTATCGTATCTGATGATTTAAGTCCTCAAAAAGCAAGAATCTTGTTAATGTTAGCTTTGACTCAAACAAAAGATCGTCAAGTTATCCAAGACATGTTTTTTAAATACTAACAGTAATTAGTCATTAAGATAATAGGTTATAGAAAGGAGCGAAATACGTAAGTGTATTTAATGACGCTCCTTTTTTATACCCATCCTAATGCAGTAGTGCTAATTTAAATAGGATAGTTATGTTATTTATACAGTTTGTAATCCTAATCGCAATGATCCTAATCGGATCGCAAATGAAAGGAATTGGGTTAGGAGTAATGGGAATGGTTGGTCTTATGATCTTTGTATTCATTTTTAAAATGAGACCTGGTGATCCACCTATCGATGTTATGCTTGTTATTATGGCAATTGTTTCAACTGCTGCTACATTACAGGCGTGTGGGGGATTAGACTACCTCGTGAGATTAGCGGAGAAAGTTATCCGTAGTAATCCTTCTAATATAATTTTTATTGCCCCTTTCACAGTTTATTTCTTTTGTTTATTTGCGGGTACTGCTCACCTTTTATATTCATTATTACCTATTATTTCTGAAGTAGCAGCGAAAAAGAGAATTAGACCTGAACGACCTTTGAGTATTTCAGTGATTGCTTCTCACCTTGCTATTACCGGAAGTCCAATGAGTGCTGCTACTGCTGCTTTTGCAGGTGCAAGTATTCTTGCTTACCCAGGTGCTTTGATTGATATCATGAAAATATGTATTCCTGCTTGTTTAATTGGAATTCTATTTGGATGTTTTTCTGTTTTGAAAAAAGGAAAAGAATTAGAGCAAGATCCTATTTTTATTGAAAAAATGAAAGATCCTGAGTTTGCAAAAAGTCTTGACTCTGATGAAGTAGGGGAGCAAAAGCCTTTGAAAAAAGGCGCAAAGTCTTCTGTTGTAGTTTTTGGAATTGCTGTGTTGTTAATTGTAATAGCTGGAGCTTTTCCTCAAATATTGCCTCAGTTTGAACCTGGAGCTGCTAATTTAGTTTTGAAAGCGAATGGAGAATTACAAATGGTAGCCGTAATTAGTATTATTACACTTACTGCTTCTGCTTTGATGATGATCTTAACGAAAACAAGTGCTATTGATGTAACTAAAGTTAGTTTGTTTAATTCGATGGCGACTGCAGTAGTTTCTGTTTTTGGGGTTGTTTGGATGAGTGCAACTTTCATGGCACATAATAAAGTAGCAATTAATGGATATATGGAAAGTATTGTTACTGCTTATCCTTGGACTTTTGCAATTGCTGTTTTTGTTCTTGGTGCTTTAATGTTCAGTCAAGCGGCTACTACTAAAACAATGATGCCTTTAGGGATGGCACTTGGTGTTTCAAACCCTGCATTAATAGCTATTTTCCCTGCAGTAAATGCTGATTTCGTTCTTCCAGGTTATCCTACTTTGCTTGCTGCAATTAACTTCGATAGAACTGGAAGTACTAAAATTGGAAAGTTTGTGGTTAACCACAGTTTTATGGTTCCTGGTTTAGTTGCGATTATTACAGCTGTTGCTGCTGGTTTCGCATTAGGAGCCTTTTTATTATAAACACACTTATTTGTAACCAAATAAAAAAAATAATTATGAGAAAAGCTTTATTTTTTCTTATGCTTTTGACGCAAGCTGGTATGTTTGCTCAAAATCAGCAAACAAGCAATGATACTATTTCTAAACCAATTATTTCTGTTGGTAAGCAAAGTTTGCTAAATAACGTTGATGTTATTATGAATATGCGTTTTGCGTATGATACTTATTTCCAAGATGGAACTCATACTAATTCTGAGTTTAATAATAACCAAGTGAGATTGGAGATTAAAGGTAAAATTCACGATAAAGTTTATTTCAGATTCCGTGATAGATATACTAAGGATCCAAATGTGGGGTCTCGTGATCACATCAGTAGAGGTACTGACTTAGCTTTCATTGGGGTTGAATTATCACCTAAAACACAATTAAACCTTGGTAAGATGAGTGCTGACTGGGGTGGGTTTGAGTTTGATCTAAATCCTATTGATATCTTGGAATATAACGATATTCTTGAATATGCGGATAACTTCTTAACTGGTGCTGGTATTACTCATCAAGTTACACCAAATCATGGTTTTGGTTTACAAGTGTTGAATTCACGTACTCAGAATTTTGAAGACTTATATAGAGGTACTCTTCCTGATCATATTGAGAAATCAAAAATGCACTTAGCTTATATTGGTACTTGGAGAGGTAGTTTCTTTGATGGTAAGTTTGAAACTCTTTATAGTTATAGCTATTTTCAAGAGGCTAAAAATAAAGCTATGAATTATTATGCGTTAGGACATAAGTATGAAAATAATAACTTGACCTTAATGTATGATTTTAAATATAGTCACGAAGCAATTGATCGTAAAGGAATTGTTACTGGATTATTAGAAGGTCAAAGTGATTTTACAGCGCAAAGTGTTTCTTATATGGAAAACTGGTTGAGAATGGAATATTTGGTTGCTCCTAAAGTTAACTTATCTATGACATTAATGGCAAGTAACGCTTATGGTAAAGATTTGAAATCTGATAATAGTGGAAGTGATTTGTTGCGTACAAGCTATGGATTCATTCCTTCTGTTCAATATTTACCTTTCAAAGACATGAATATTAGATTCTTTGTTTCTTATGTAGGACGTTACTACAACTATTCAAGTTATGCAAAGGACAATCTTGGTCTTGAGAATTACAACACTGGACGTTTAAGTGTTGGATTTATTGCGCCATTATTAATCCTATAATATATAAGGTAGTTATTTGAAGTATATATGATGCAGTAATTACTTTTAATGCTATCTTAAAAACGCTTAACATGATTGTTAGGCGTTTTTTTTGTGTTTATTTTTCTTGTTAGAAGAAGTAGTATATTTCTGTTGCAGCTTTGTTGTTTTGTACAAACACCAATAGATGGAAAGTAGTCTAAGGCGCCTGTTGGTGTTTTCTGATATGGGATTTGATTGTAAATAA
>JASLGC010000157.1 GCA_030150335.1 Flavobacterium sp. | reverse complement strand
TCGGAATGTAACATTCTCGAACAAAAATTCTCCAGAAAACGAAACTGAAAGATTATGTATATTTAACATACTAAGATTCTACTTAAGTTTAAATTTTTTATACCTATGAATAGACAGATTCTCTTCTAAAGGCATACTATTCTCTATATTATTATATAATTTCTCTGCTAAAAATGGCCCAAGAAGCACACCTCTTGTACCCAATCCATTTAACACATGGATTCTATCAGACTCCAAACTTCTTCCTAACAATGGACGTCTATCTTTTACGGTAGGCCTAACACCTGCATTGTGATGAACAACTTCAAAGTCCAAATCTACAACTTCTTTTAATCCCGCAATTAACTCAGCTAATCCTTCCTCACTCGTTGTATCCGTTTTATCCTCCCAATTATAAGTAGCTCCTACTTTATAGCAATGATCTCCTATTGGAATTAAAAACACATTCGCTTTTAAAATAAAGTCAATATCTAAATCAGGTATCTTCACAACCAAAACCTCTCCTTTAGTTCCATCTAATGGCAATTCTTTAAAGAAAGGATTATCCAACATTCCAAAGCCTTCAGCGAAAACGATATGTTTTGCTTCGATATCTTTATAGGTTACTTTCTCATCATCATAGCTCAATTGCTCAAAATCGAAAGATTCTACACGATACAAACCTTCTTTATTCAAATATGATCTATAAGAACCTATCAGTGTTTTTGTATCTACATATCCCGTTTCATTTACAACACCAAAACCAAAAGGAGAAAGAACCCCTTTGATCTCCTGACGATCCAATGTAGAAGACAAATAAGTTTCTAAATTAGGTCGGTCTGCTGCTTGAAACCAATTATTCTGTTCTTCCACAGATACAAGTCTACGATATAAAGGGATTTCATGCATGAACTCCACCCCTAATTTTTCTTCTAATTTAGCATAAAAAGGCTTAGCAATAGTCAACTGCTCCCCAACCTTCCAAACTTCCGTAAATCGTTTTAAAACAACAGGATTATACATCCCTCCTGCTTGCAAAGACGAAGAACGTTTTTCATTGTCTATCACGATAAAACTCTTGCCTTCACTTGCTAATTTTTCTGTAAAACAGATTCCAGCTAATCCGGTTCCTACTACAATATAATCTACCATAACTTAAAGCATTAAAAAAAGCTCTTATCTAATTTAATAGATAAGAGCTTTCTAAATTAGAATTACAAAATTACTAATTCCACATATCATCTTCAAGGTTTCGAATCAATTCTTTGATTCTTTCACCTTCCATAAGCGATTTTAACTCGTTATTTTTAATGTATTCATCAACACGACGGTTTCCATATACATTATCAGACTTGTAAATTGTTGAACTAAATCTTCTTGAATTCAATAAGTGGTCGAAGTTAATCGGGTTCATTGGATTCTTAGGATTAAATGCATAATTTTCAAATAAGACATTACGAGCATCAGCAAAAAGTACCCAGAATAACTCAACAAAGTTTTCGTTTTCTGACCCTTTTGTATATAAATCTGCTACTACTGGAGCAATTCCTAATAATCTATATTTTAATTGACCTTCATTTCTGTCAAAATACCACATACCCATGATGTGATACTCTTTCACGTCTGAAGGACGCAATTCAACTTTTTGAATATACTCTTCAGGAATAGCTTCTCCCGCATTGTAATATTCAATACCAGCATCTGTAGTATCAACTCTTACAAATGATGATTCAATATCTTTCAAAGTTCTGTGAACTTTAAATTCACTATCGTCATAAACCTCAGTAATACTACCAGATTTGATACCTTCTAATAAAACTTGAAACAAAGGCTTTCTACCATCTGTATCATATTCGTCAGTTGGATATAAATAAGACTCATTCGATTTCTCAGCTAAAGAAATATTCTCCCAAACCTTAATTCCAAATAAGATATCACTTTCGTTCACATATCCATAAGGAATTGGTCCATCTGCCTTAATTAAAATCTCTTCTATTGGTTTAATACCAATTTCACTTGCAGACTTTGCATTCAAAATATTAGTTTGTGCAAAAGCTCCTATTGAAAACAGCGAAAGAACTGTATATAGTGAAAAGTTTTTCAAATTCATATTCTTAATATTTTATTCGTATAAAATTAAGCTAAATTAAATAATTTCGAAAGTACAAGGTGCTGTTTTCTTCAAAGCATAATTTCCTGCTCCCTCTAAACGCACTTTAATGTCAGATATTACAACAACATCTCCCAATCTTGCTCTTCTAATTGTAGCTTTAGCTCTTTCATTCATTCTATTTCCTTGAACAACAACACTTGGTTGACCAGGAACTTGAAGTACAAATCCTGTAACTGTAAGGTTTACATCAAAATCAAAATCTTCTAATTTTGCACCTACTGTAACAACTTCTAAGTTAGACTTAGGTCCTTTTGCAGCAAACTCTCCACGTACAGTTCCTCTTGGTGAAGGAATATCTTTAATACGGAAAACTTTACTATCAGAAACTCTTTGTCCGTCAGGTAACGTACCAGAAACATTAATTGTTACTTCACGACCTGCTTGAGGACTTAACGTATAAGCCCCAACTCTTCCTGCTTTAGATAAACCAGGAGCAGAAGCAACCACTTTATCATCACTAATTCCAGCAAAAGAAATAGTCAATGGGTTTGCAACACCACGGTAAACTACGTTCATTTTATCAGCTGAAATATTAGCAGAATTTGGTTTTGGTACTAC
>JASLGC010000118.1 GCA_030150335.1 Flavobacterium sp. | reverse complement strand
TAAGAGTCTGTCATCTGCCTTAAATTCACCTAATAAATCCCCTCTACCATCAACATTCAAGCGATTAACTGTATCATCAAACCAAATCTTACGAGGTCTCAATGTAGAGATACCTTTTTCTTTTAGTTCAATTTTCTTAATCGCATACTTCGTTACTACGTTCCCTTTAGCAGCTCTACCTTTAATCAACAACTCAGCGAAGTCTAAATCAAACTTCAATTTCTTCACACTCGTCAATTGACGTAATAAGATAGTAACTACCTCTGCTTCTCCATTTGGATTGGCTGAGAAATATAACACTTGAGAACCTGCTTTACCTTGTGTTAATTGATAAATTTTATCACGAGTAACTCCAGTAATATTAAAACGCTTAATAAACGATGAACCCGACTTACCATCTCTGTAAATCATGTTGTAAATAGTACGTTTATCATTCTTATCCCAAACTGCGATATGAATAATATCTTTACCAACGAATTTCTTCTCATCCACTTTAGAGACCATCACAGAACCATCTCTTAAGAAAACAATTACATCATCAATATCAGAACAGTCACATACGTACTCATCTTTTTTAAGACTTGTACCAAAGAACCCTTCATTTCTATTTACGTATAATTTTGTATTTCTCAAAACAACTTTCGTTGCCTCAATCGTGTCAAAGCTCTTCAACTCTGTTTTACGCTCACGTCCTTTACCATACTTCTCTTTTAGAGTAGTAAAATAGTTAATAGCAAAATCAATTAAGTTAGCTAAGTTGAATTTAACTTTCTCAATGTCTTCCTCTAATGATTCTATGTTCTGATTCGCTTTATCTATATCAAAACGTGAAATACGCTTAATTTTAATTTCTGTAAGACGTGCTAAATCTTCTTGTGTTACTGCGCGTTTTAGATTTTTGATAAAAGGCTTTAACCCTTCATCAATTGCATGTAAAACACCGTCCCACGTCTCTTCTTCTTCAATTCTACGGTATATTCTGTTTTCAATAAATATACGTTCCAAAGATAAGAAATGCCATTTTTCTTCTAATTCATCAAGCTCAATTTCTAATTCTCTCTTCAGTAAATCAACTGTTTGATGAGTTGATATCTTCAACATTTCAGAAACTCCGATGAATAGAGGTCTATTGTTCTCAATAACACATCCTAATGGTGCAATTGATGTTTCACATGCCGTAAAAGCATATAACGCATCAATCGTTTTATCTGGTGAAGTACCTGCTGGCAAGTGAACTAATATTTCAACTTCTGCTGCAGTATTATCTTCAATCTTTTTAATCTTTATTTTCCCTTTCTCATTTGCCTTCAACACACTCTCAATCAATGATGTTGTCGTTGTTGAAAAAGGAATCTGTGTAATTACCAATGTATTCTTGTCTAACTGAGAAATACGAGCACGAACGCGTACGCGTCCTCCTCTTAATCCATCATTATAATTTGATACATCAGCAATACCCTGTGTTGGAAAATCAGGATACAATGTAAATGGCTTTCCTTTCAATATTTTAATAGACGAATCAATTAACTCATTGAAGTTGTGAGGTAAAACTTTTGTTGACAAACCAACCGCAATACCCTCTGCACCTTGTGCTAACAATAATGGAAATTTCACAGGTAAGTTTACCGGTTCATTTCTTCTACCATCATAAGATAACTGCCAAGTAGTAATTTTTGGAGAATACAATACATCCAAAGCGAACTTACTCAAACGAGCCTCAATATACCTTGAAGCTGCTGCACTATCCCCAGTGAGGATATTACCCCAGTTTCCCTGCATATCAATAAGCAATTCCTTCTGTCCAAGTTGAACCATTGCATCGCCAATACTCGCATCCCCGTGAGGGTGATACTGCATTGTGTGTCCTACGATATTAGCAACCTTGTTGTAACGACCATCATCCAGCTCCTTAATAGAGTGCATAATACGACGTTGTACTGGCTTAAAACCATCTTCTATAGCAGGAACCGCTCTTTCCAAAATAACATAAGAAGCATAATCAAGGAACCAGTCCTTATACATTCCCGTTACTTTAGTAATCGTTTCTTTTTCTTCTTCTATAGGAGATTCAATATGTTCTTCATTGGGTAAGTCGTTATTATTCTTATCTAATTCTGCATCAAAATTATCTTCGTGTATCATATCCTCTATTATTCTACAACATCAAGTTCTACTTTCAAATTATCTATAATAAACTCTTGTCTATCAGGTGTGTTTTTTCCCATATAGAACTCAAGCATCTTTTCTATCGAAATTGTCTTGTCCAACATCACTGGGTCAAGGCGAATATCTTCTCCAATAAAATACTTAAACTCATCAGGTGAAATCTCTCCAAGACCTTTAAATCGAGTAATCTCTGGCTTCGGTTTCAACTTCTCAATAGCTGCAACACGCTCTTCTTCACTATAACAATAAATAGTTTCCTTTTTATTTCTAACACGGAATAATGGTGTTTGCAAAATGTATAAATGTCCTTCTTTAATTAATTCTGGGAAAAACTGTAAAAAGAAAGTAATTAATAGCAATCTAATGTGCATACCATCCACATCGGCATCGGTAGCAATAACAATGTTGTTATATCTTAAGCTCTCAAAGTCTTCTTCAATGTTTAAAGCCGCTTGCAACAAGTTAAACTCTTCATTTTCATAAACGATCTTTTTCGTCATTCCATAAGAGTTCAACGGCTTACCACGTAAACTAAATACCGCTTGTGTATTTACATCACGTGACTTTGTGATAGAACCAGAAGCAGAATCTCCCTCCGTAATAAACAAAGTACTGTCTAAATACCTTGCATTCTTAATATCAGTAAAGTGAACTCTACAATCTCTTAGTTTCTTGTTGTGTAAACTCGCTTTCTTAGCGCGCTCTTTTGCTATTTTACGAATTCCTGATAACTCCTTACGCTCTCTTTCAGCTTGCAATATTTTTCTCAATAATGCATCAGCTATTTCAGGGTTCTTATGTAGGAAATTATCTAATTGATTCTTAACGAAATCGTTTACGAATGTTCTAACCGTTGGAAGATTAGGCCCCATATCTGCAGAACCTAACTTTGTTTTTGTTTGAGATTCAAAAACAGGTTCTTCTACTTTTACAGAAACACTCGCTACAATAGACTTACGAATATCAGAAGCTTCAAAGTTTTTATTGTAAAACTCTTTTATTGTTCTTACAACAGCTTCTCTAAAAGCACCTAAGTGCGTTCCTCCTTGTGTTGTATTTTGTCCGTTTACGAAAGAATAATATTCTTCAGAATACTGGCTTCTACTGTGAGTCATTGCTATTTCAATATCATCACCAACTAAGTGAATAATTGGATACACCTGATCTTCAGTATCTATATTTTCTTCTAATAAATCCTTTAATCCATTTTCAGAGTAAAACTTCTCACCATTAAAGATTATTGTTAACCCTCTATTCAGGTAACAATAATTCTTAAGCATACGCTCTACATACTCTTTACGGTATTTATAATTCTTAAAAATTGCCTCATCAGCAATAAAAGACACCTTAGTTCCTTTTCGTCTTGATGTCTCTTGTACATCTTCTTCTTGCACAAGGTCTCCAGCAGCAAACTCAGCCCCTTTTAACTGACCATCTCTAACTGACTCAACACGAAAATAATTTGAAAGTGCATTAACGGCTTTTGTACCCACCCCGTTTAAACCAACGGACTTTTTAAATGCTCTTGAATCATATTTTCCTCCCGTGTTCATTTTCGAAACTACATCAACCACTTTCCCTAAAGGAATACCACGTCCGTAGTCACGCACAGTAACGAGTTTATCCTTTAAAGTAACTTCGATTGTCTTACCAGTACCCATAACGAACTCATCGATACTATTATCGATTACTTCCTTGATTAAGATATAAATACCATCATCAGGCGATGAACCATCACCCAATTTACCGATATACATACCTGGTCTCATACGGATATGTTCCTTCCAATCTAAAGAACGAATATTATCTTCAGTATATTGATTTTGATCTTGCATAAAAAACATAGGAATTTGCGCTAAAATACTACTATTTAGCTTAAAATAAAAATTGTCTATCTACAGT
>JASLGC010000107.1 GCA_030150335.1 Flavobacterium sp. | reverse complement strand
CCGCATTCTTGCTTCTGCAAAATTTACAATACTTATTTTTGCAAAGAATAATAATTACCTTTCAATATAAAATACATTAAAAACAGAATGAAAAAATTACTAAATAATACAATAGTAAGATTACTTATAGGAGTTATAGTTGGTTTAATTATAGGACCTTACTTAACAGATGGATTACTACAAGTAATACTTTCTACGCGTCATGTTTTAGGTCAAATTATCTTGTTCTTGGTGCCGCTAATCATTTTAGGATTTGTCGTTTCATCTATTACAAAACTAAATACCAACTCTACTAAGGTAATTGGATTCTCTATTGTTATCGCTTATTTATCGAGCATTGGAGCTGGATTCTTTAGTTCTGCTTTAGGGTACAATATTATCCCTCATTTAGAAATTGCTAATAAAGCAGACAGCTTAAAAGAGTTACCTACTATGCTGTTTAAATTAGATATACCTCCCGTTTTTGGAGTTATGACTTCTCTAACATTGGCATTAATGATTGGAATTGGGATTTTATGGACGCAATCAAAGCCTTTAGAAAAAGCTTTTGACCATTTTAAAGATATCGTTTTACTATTGGTGAATAGAGTGCTTGTGCCAATATTGCCATTCTATATTATGGCTAACTTCGCTTTGTTAAGCTTTGAAGGTTCTATTCAATCGCAATTGCCTGTATTCTTAACAGTGATTATCATAGTAATTGTAGCTCACTTCGTGTGGTTAGCATTATTATACACTATTGCAGGAATCTACTCTAAGCAAAACCCATGGGAAGTAATCAAACACTACCCTCCTGCTTACTTGACTGCTGTGGGAACAATGTCTTCTGCTGCTTCTTTAGGTATGGCATTACAATCTGCACATAAAAGCAAAGTATTAAAACCAGAAATCACTAACTTTACTATTCCATTCTTTTCAAATATTCACTTATGTGGTTCTGTTCTTACAGAGGTATTCTTTGTAATGACTGTATCTCAAGTATTATATGGTTCTGTACCTGATATTGGTACTATGATCTTATTTATTGTACTTCTTGGAATATTTGCAATTGGAGCTCCTGGTGTACCTGGAGGAACTGTTATGGCTTCTTTGGGAATTATTGCTTCTGTATTGGGATTTGACGATGCAGGTATCGCATTAACGTTAACGATTTTTGCTTTGCAAGATAGTTTCGGTACTGCTTGTAATATTGCCGGAGATGGGGCATTGAGCCTTATGGTAACAAAGTACAGTGAAAATAAACAATCTGCTTAGGTATATAAAATCCCTTTGCAGTTTACAATAGATTTAAAATGATTAAGAAAATACTAAACAACACTATTTTTAGATTACTAACAGGTGTTGTAATTGGGTTATTTGTTGGCCCATATTTATCTGATGGATTACTCCAAGTAATATTATCCGCTAAGCACATATTAGGTCAATTAATATTGTTCTTAGTTCCCTTAATCATTTTAGGTTTTATTGTTTCTTCTATTGCAAAATTAGACCAGAACTCCTCTATTATAATAGGATTCTCACTAATCATTGCCTATGCTTCAAGCGTAGGTGCTGGTTTTTTTAGCGCTTCATTAGGGTACAACATCTTACCTTGGATTGATGTTCCTCAATCTACATCAATGCTAAATGAGCTACCAGCAATGCTATTCAAATTAGACATTCCCCCTATATTTGATGTAATGACTTCTTTAGTATTGGCATTGATGCTTGGACTGGGGATTTTATGGATACAATCCAAAGAACTTGAGAAAGCTTTTGACCATTTTAGGGAGATAGTTCTCTTACTTGTCAATAGAGTACTTGTTCCTTTATTACCTTTATACATTGCTTGTAACTTTGCGTTACTTAGCTATAGAGGTTCAATACAGTCACAATTACCTGTTTTTATCAAAGTAATTGCTATTGTTATTGTGGCTCATGTGGTATGGATTGCAATTTTATATGCTATCGCTGGATTATACGCTCGAAAAAATCCTTGGGAAGTATTAAGACATTATGGTCCTACTTACTTAACAGCACTTGGCACAATGTCTTCTGCTGCAAGTTTAGGAGTAGCATTACAATCTGCTCATAAGAGTAAAATTTTAAAGCCTGAGGTTTCTAACTTTACCATACCATTTTTCTCCAACATTCACTTATGTGGAGCAATGATAACAGAAACATTCTTTGTAATGACTGTTTCATTAGTTTTGTATGGTCAATTACCTGATGTAACTACTTTAATTCTATTTATTATATTACTTGGAATATTTGCACTTGGCGCACCTGGTGTTCCGGGAGGAGCCTTAATGGCATCACTTGGTCTAATCACACAGTTATTAGGATTTGACGATGCTGGTATAGCATTAACCTTAACTATTTTTGCGTTACAAGATAGTTTTGGAACTGCTTGTAACATTGTAGGAGATGGAGCACTTAGTTTAATGGTAACAACATTTCACGATAAACAACATAAAAAAAGGGATGCTATTTAAAGCTTCCCTTTTTTTATAGTTTAAAAATCTACTTAGTCTTTTAAGATATTACGAGAGATAACTAATTTTTGAATCTCTGTAGTTCCTTCTCCGATAGTACATAATTTAGAGTCACGGTAAAACTTCTCTACTGGGAAGTCTTTTGTATATCCATATCCTCCGTGGATTTGAACTGCTTCGTTAGAAACTTTCACACACACTTCAGAAGCATACATTTTAGCCATTGCTCCTAATTTAGTTACAGGCTTGTTGTTGTTCTTTAAGAATGCTGCTTTGTGTAATAACAATTCAGAAGCTTCAATCTCAGTAGCCATATCAGCTAATTTAAATCCAATCGCTTGGAATGAACTAATAGGTTTACCAAATTGAACTCTTTCTTTAGAATATTTTAAAGCTGCTTCATAAGCTCCTTTTGCAATTCCTAAAGATAACGCTCCAATAGATATACGCCCACCATCTAATACTTTCATCGCTTGGATAAATCCTTCACCTACTTCCCCTAAACGGTTTGCATCTGGCACACGACAATTGTCAAAGATAAGCTCTGCTGTTTCAGAAGCACGCATACCTAATTTGTTCTCTTTTTTACCACTTGAAAATCCTGGAGTTCCTTTTTCTACAACAAAAGCTGTCATACCATGTGAATCTCCTTTTTCTCCTGTACGTACGATTACTACAGCTACATTACCAGAAATTGCATGAGTAATGAAGTTTTTAGCTCCATTTAATACCCAATGATCTCCATCTTTTACCGCAGTTGTACTCATACCTCCTGCATCAGAACCTGTGTTGTGCTCTGTCAATCCCCAAGCACCAATCCATTCTCCTGTAGCTAATTTTGGTATCCATCTTTTCTTTTGTTCTTCAGTTGCAAAAGTAAAAATGTGATTTGTACATAATGAGTTATGTGCTGCTACAGATAATCCGATTGATGAATCCACTTTTGAAATCTCTTCAACTACCGTAATATATTCATGATACCCAAGTCCAGACCCACCATATTCTTCTGGAATAAGTACTCCCATAAATCCCATTTCACCTAATTTCTTGAATAAGTCTACTGGGAATGTTTGTGCTTCATCCCATTCCATAATGTTTGGACGAATGTGTTGTTCTGCAAAATCTCTGATTGATTGCGCAATCATTGCTTGAGTTTCGTTGTATTCAAAATTCATAGTTGATAGTTTTAATTCGTGAATTTCAAATATAAACTAATTATATCAACTTTGTCAATAGGGAATTTCTCAATTTTCGTCAAATCTTCTTTATTAACAAAATCACCATACATACTTCTATATTTCACGACTTCTCTTGCTATAAAGTAGTTCATATAGGGTAATTCTTTGATTTGATTAATACTGGCTTCATTTATATCTACTAATGTGTAAGAAGGCATGTCGATTAATGCGAAGTATTTATACATTCCATCTACAGTTTCTGCTGGAATACCATAAACAAATTTTAACTGTTCTAAAGAGACAAATCCTCCGAAACGCTCTCTTTCCTTAAGAATCCGTTCTGCATAGGATGGACCAATTCCTCTTACTTTCTGCAAATCTTCCTTGGTAGCTGAATTAATACACATTTGAACAATGTTCTCCTTAGCTTCCGCTTTGAAAAACCCTTTATTCTCTTTATTTGCTTTATTCTTTTGCTGTGCTACCCATGTCGGAAACTTGAAATAAGGTGCATACTTACCCATCCATTCATCAGAAACTTGCGTGACTTGCTGAAATTCTTTTGAGGTATTTACATATAAGTTCTTTTCTCTATGAGCGTGTAAACGATCTATTTCTTCCTTAGTCATACCAAATAAAAAACCCTTATAATCACTAATAAAATTAGGATTAAAAGGGTATATAGTATCTTT
>JASLGC010000082.1 GCA_030150335.1 Flavobacterium sp. | reverse complement strand
TACGTTATCCAAAATGCAATCAAACAACAAATTTTTAGGCTTTGCATCTGCTATTTTTGCAGCAATGCTATGGGGTGTATCAGGTGCTTTCGCACAATTTCTTTTTAGAGAAAAAGAATTTAACGCCGAATGGTTAGTAACTGTTAGGTTATTAGTTTCAGGTATTCTTATGCTGATTTTTGGTTTGCTACAACGCAACCCTGATATTGGAAGAATATGGAAGGATAAAAAAGATGCTATTAACTTAGTAGTGTTTAGTATCCTTGGAATGTTGACAGTTCAATATACTTACTTTGTAACTATCTTACATTCAAATGCTGCTACAGCAACGGTATTGCAATATACAGGTCCTGTATTTATCGCTATTTACTTAGCCTTGAGATTAAAGAAATGGCCTAAGCCAATTGAGTTTTTAGCAATCGGATTGGCAATGTTAGGTACGTTCTTATTAGTAACGCATGGAGATATTACTACTCTTAATATAACACCTACTGCATTAAGCTGGGGTATTGCCTCTGCATTAGCATTAGCTGCTTATACAATTATGCCTGTGCATTTATTGACAAGATATAGCCCTATTGCAATTATAGGTTGGAGTATGTTAATCGCAGGAATTGCCATGAGTATCATTCACCCACCTCATAGATTAGAGGGCATTTGGGATACGGATACTTATTTAGTAGTAGCGTTCATTGTATTTTTAGGTACGCTTGTTCCTTTTTATATATTCCTTACAGCGATTAAAAACATCGGACCACAACGTGCGAGTTTACTTGCTTGTGCCGAACCTTTATCTGCTACGTTTATAGCAATTACTTATTTTGGAGTTCAATTCCATACAATGGATTGGCTTGGTAGTTTGTGTATCATTATTACAATTATCTTACTTACTAAGATTAAGAAAAAAGTATTGCCAGAACCAGAACTTTAATACAATCTATTCAATATATATTTAAGGCGATGTCTCACTGAAGACATCGCCTTATTTTTTTATACACAATCACTTCATCTATAATGAAACGCAACATGCAAATTGGTAATCATTATGTTTATCTTAATTGGCATTCTCTCATAATGCTAACATAATGCATCCATAGTTTTCCCATAATTCTTACGATAGCATTATGGGAGCACTATGGTACCACCATGGGAGCACCCCTATTAAAACCTGTCTCGTCCTGCTATTGCTGTACAATTATAGTTGATAATCCTGCTTTCTACTGTACAGTTTTTAAGGTAGTCCAATTGTTGGTGTACAGTTTTTTTAAGATGTGTCACAGGCACGAGATTACCTCTCATACATACTGTATAGAGAAAATCATTAAGCTGAAAAATAAGGAATATTACTAATTGACAACACAAGAATAGCAGTCGATTCAAGAGTAAAATGGGCTATTTTTTCAATAATTTATTGACAAATTTCATCAATACATCTCTTATTCCAATTACCCAATTGGTACGGAATATGAAATATCCATTGATAAGCATAACTAATGCTACGCGAATTGTTAATTCTAAAAATGGAGGGATGTTTAGTGGGATTACAAAAACCCCCAAGACAACGAGTATCATTGTCAGAAATAGTTTAAAGAACTTCACGTCAAACGGCCATAACTTCATTTTATAGTAAATGTAGTAGGTCTTCACAATGTTGAACAAGGTTAATGACAATAACGATGCTAACCCTACTCCAAATATCCCAAGAGTTGTTTGTGTTAGCAACACGTAATTTAATACTACGTTTAGTACCATTAAACTCAAAATAGACACAAGGTTAAAACGATAGTATTTTGAGTAAGAGATTATCTCGCTATTGAATCCTGTTGACATATTAATAACCACGTTTACCCCCAACAAATAGATAATAGGGATAGATGGTGCTAATTTATCATAGGTAGGCAATAAGCGAAACAAAGGGTCTATTCCTACGACTACACAGGTGAACAGAAGCATTCCAATGAAGAATAAGTTACGAGCTACTTCTTTGTACTTCTGATTTAATTCTCGCAATTGTACACGTTTTATCAAATCTGAAATTACGGGTGCGTATAGCGCAAATACACCTGTAGCTGGAATTGCTAAGGTAGATGCAAGTGTAACTCCGATATTGTATGTACCATTTGCTTCATAGGAGATAAAATATGGTATCATCAGTGAGTCTACTCGAAAGGCAAAAAAAGAACCGAAACTTCCTGCAAATGCAAATAAACTATATGCGTAATATTCTTTTTTACTGACAGATTGAAATAAATCTTTGTAGTTCCAATGCCATTTATAATTGAAGTGTTTGTAGATGTATCCTCCTATAACAATAGCAACAATATAGTAAGATATGATGTAATACCAGATGGCTTGGTCAATGGAATACCCAGTGTACATCACCATTAAAAAGACCGTTGGCAACGCTATTTTAGGAATTATTTTCTCAAAAAACGTAGGAAATGACAGCTTCTGTAAGTTGGTGGCTTGCCGTCTAAATAGTTCTATAAACGCCATTGCTATTGCTAATGGAAAGCCCATATAGACGTATTTAATGTCTTCACCTTGGTAGAAAAAAGAACCGACATAAATTATTATTCCAACTAATAACGCAAGTTTGCCTAATGAAAGTAAACTAAAACTAAAGAGCTTCTTTTGAAGACTCTCTGATAAGTTGGGATAAAAGTTAATTAAAGCATGTGTACTCCCAAGTACGATAACAGGAAATAAGATTTGGGCACAAGCATCTACAAAACGTATGATGCCCAACATTTCTTTATCTTGAGGGTAAATTAATACAGTAGAGATTACACCGATTAATACTCCAATGTAATTAATTACGGTAAACAAAAAGGCTTGTTTTGTAGAAATTTTACTCCCCATTAATTAACTTATTATACTTACAAATATACTTCCTAATAAATGCTTAACTACTATTTTTTTTAAATTTGTCTTTTGATAGTTACCTTAGACTATTAATTCGAATTTTTAAGCACTTAAATATAATGAACTATATTGTTATTATGCCTGCGTTTAATGAGGCGGAATTTATTTCCAAAACATTAGATAGTATGGTACAGCAGACATTGCCTCCCGTACAACTCATCGTGGTTAATGACAATTCTACAGATAATACTGCTACTATTGTGCAAGGGTATGCTAATGAGTATCCTTGGATTACTCTTATAACGAAACAGTCTGAAGCGATTCATTTACCTGGTAGTAAAGTAGTACAAGCTTTTAATTATGGTTTTGATACTCTTGATTCAAATTGTCCTTGTGATTTTATTGTAAAGTTAGATGCAGATTTGATTTTACCTAAGGAATACTTTGAAACCATTTCATCAACTTTTGAACAAGATGAAACGGTTGGTATGGTTGGTGGATTTGCTTATATTGAAAAGAACGGACAATGGCTTTTAGAAAACCTAACAGATAAAGAGCACATTCGCGGTGCTTTTAAGGCGTACCGAAAGGCGTGTTTTGAACAGATTGGTGGACTGCGAACTGCAATGGGATGGGATACGGTAGATGAACTGCTTTGTCGTTATTACAATTGGAAGATTGTTACTCTGGAATCTCTCAAAGTGAAACACCTAAAGCCTACTGGTGCAAACTATGATAAGTCAGCAAGGTACAAACAAGGTGAAGCATTCTATAGGCTTCATTATGGTCTGGTAATTACGACTATTGCGGCTCTAAAGTTAGCTACCAAAAAGAAAAAAACACTTCTTTTTATTGATTATATAAAAGGGTTCTTCAAAGCTAAAAGTGAAAAACAACCTTATTTGGTTAGTGAAGAGCAGGGGAAATTCATTAGAAATTACCGCTGGAAGAAGATAAAGTCAAAATTGCTTTAGTCATTTTTTTGCTCTAATAAACATAAAACTCATTTGTAATTGGTAATTTAGCCGATATTTTAATTTATATGATAAAATCTGGATTAACAAATATAGGACAGTACTTTCTTATGCTAAAAGAAATCTTTAGCAAGATGACAAAAGGGAAAGTAATGAGAGAATTAATTTTTAAAGAAATAGATGATTTAATCATCGGTTCTTTGGGAATTGTTTGTTTCTTGTCTTTCTTCGTTGGTGGTGTGGTTGCAATCCAAACAGCATTAAACTTAACTAACCCTTTAATTCCAAAATACCTTATTGGTTTCGCAACAAGACAATCTGTAATTCTTGAGTTTGCTCCTACTTTTATATCAATCATTATGGCTGGTAAAATGGGTTCTTTCATTACATCAAGTATTGGTACGATGAGAGTAACAGAGCAAATTGACGCATTGGAAGTAATGGGTGTTAGTTCTTTAAACTACTTGGTTTTCCCAAAATTAGTTGCTGTATTATTATACCCTTTCGTTATTGGAATTAGTATGTTCTTAGGAATATTAGGAGGATGGTTTGGTGGTGTAATGGGTAACTTCGTTACTTCTGAACAATTCATTATTGGTTTACAAGATACATTCATCCCTTTCCACGTTGCTTATGCTTTCATTAAAACTGCAATATTCGGTTTTCTTTTAGCGACTATCCCATCGTATTTTGGGTACTATATGAAAGGTGGAGCTCTTGAAGTAGGTAAAGCAAGTACAACTGCTTTCGTATGGACAAGTGTGGCGATAATCTTGACAAACTACGTATTAACCTCTCTCCTTTTAAGTAATTAAGATATGATTGAAGTAAAAGATATAATTAAATCATTTGATGGTACGCAGGTTCTGAAAGGAATCAGCACTACATTTGAAACAGGAAAAACAAATTTAATCATTGGTCAGAGTGGTTCTGGTAAAACTGTATTACTTAAAACGTTATTAGGTATTCATACTCCTGATAGTGGACATATTTCTTTTGATGGAAGAATTTACGCGAATTTGACTCGCAAAGAAAAAAGAGACTTGCGTACTGAAATCGGTATGGTTTTCCAAGGTAGTGCTCTTTTTGACTCAATGACCGTTGAAGAAAATATCGCATTTCCTCTTAAAATGTTTACAAATAAAACAGATAAGGAGATAAAAATGCGTGTGGACGAGGTTATAGAACGTGTAAACCTAATTAACGCTCATAAGAAAAGACCTGCTGAAATATCAGGTGGTATGCAAAAAAGGGTTGCTATTGCAAGAGCAATTGTTAATAACCCAAAATACCTTTTCTGTGATGAGCCTAACTCAGGTTTGGACCCGAAAACCGCAATTGTAATTGATAACCTTATTCAAGAAATTACACATGAATATGGTATTACAACAGTGGTTAATACACACGATATGAACTCTGTTCTTGAAATTGGAGAACATATTGTATTTTTAAAAAATGGTGTATTAGCTTGGTCCGGTAATAATAAAGAGATCATTCAGACTAATAATGAGGATGTAGTAGACTTCGTTTATTCATCGGAATTGTTTAGAATGGTTCGTGAAGCTATAAGGCATATCGGTAAAGAAAAAAATTAAAGAAATAATTAAATAAGGTTCAGTTTTTACTGAGCCTTATTTTTATAAGTATGTGAAGCATAATTTAGCCTCATCATTAACTTTGACATCAATTCCCTTAAAAAAGCAAATAAAGATGTGCTTAAAAACCAATAGACAATAAAGAATTGCTATTTCATATCTCTTTTTGCAATAATTGAATAAACTGAAAAATAAAAGGCTTAGAAATTATCTAAGCCTTTTTTATACTAAATATATTTATCTTTATTCTTCTTCAGATTTGTTATTTTTACTCAATTCTGACTCTACGTAACGACTTACATTTTTTATTTCTTGTTCTTTTCTTTTCGGATAAATAAGCAAGATATCCTCTTTATCAACAATTATATAATCGTTTAAACCATCTATTACAACAGTCTTATCACTATCAGTTCTAACGATATTATTCGTTGAGTTATTAAAGAAAGCTTGTGCATTTACAATAGCATTATCAGAACTATCTTTAGGTAACTTATCATAAAGAGACCCCCAAGTACCCAAATCATTCCAATCGAAGGTGGCTGGTAATACATATACATTGTTAGCTTTTTCCATCACAGCGTAATCTATAGATATATTTTCTGCTTTAGAATAATTAGCTTCTATAAAAGCTTTTTCTTCCGTTGTATTGTACTTATCATATCCTTGGTCGAAAAGCTCTGACATTACAGGTTGAAACTCTGAAAATGCATCTAAAATAGCTCCTACGCTCCATACAAAAATACCCGAATTCCATAAGAAATGACGGCTCTGTACGAATTTACGTGCAGTAGCATAGTCAGGTTTCTCGCGAAATTGCACTACTTTTTTAATAGGTCGTGAATCTAATTTATTGAATTCAATATAACCATATCCTGTATTAGGGAAGGTTGGTAAAATTCCTAATGTCATTAAAACACTATCTCTTTCACACACATCAAAAGTGCGTTGCAAATTTGATATAAATTGTAATTCGTCCTCAATCCAATGATCACTTGGAGCAACTACCATTACAGCATTCGGATTACTCTTTTTAATCTTCATTGCAGCATATAAAATACAAGGAGCTGTGTTTCTCATCGCAGGCTCCAATATGATATTATTTTCTGCTACTAAAGGTAATTGTTCTTGTACGATACCCTTGTAATTCTCATGAGTAAGTATAAGTATATTCTCTTGAGGAATTAACTGAGAAAGACGCTTAAACGTCTTTTGAATCAAGGTATCCCCTGAACCAAGCATATCGTGAAACTGTTTAGGAAACTCAGGTGTACTTACTGGCCAAAAACGAGACCCTACTCCTCCTGCCATTATAACAGCATAATAATTTGAACTCATATATTAATTATCTATTTACAACATAATGAGTCAATATCTCCACTTCTGCATTTGCTTTAAAAGTGTAAATACGACCCGTTGATACTTCTAAACACTCAAACCTTTTTACTCTTAAAGGCCCTCTCTTAAACACTTTTCCATTATATGTTTTAAAATGACTTCCCAAAGGTATTTCATATATAAAACACATTTTATCATCCTTATCTTGTTCATCATATCTACGCATAGCTATAGATAACCTTTCATCAGTATCACTACTTGCAGACGGATTTCTAAAGTGATTAGCTAATAAAGGTAAAAGCGCACTCGGAAAAACCTCAGGTCTTAAAAAAGGCAACATTAAAAGCTGGAAAGTCTTTTTCCATTCAATACCATGTGGTTTAATACGCCCACCATATTTTTGGTAGGCTACTAAATGAGCTATTTCATGTATTAAAGTCATCAAGAAGCGATACGAATTCAGATTTGAATTTACTGTTATCAAATGTTTTCCATCAGTATTTCGAGTATAATCTCCGTGACGAGTTACACGTTCATTTACAATTTTCAGATGTACTTGATAATGTTTAATTAATTCAAAAACTCCTTCTAACGCTTGCTCAGGTATATATGGCTTTAATTTATCTATCAAACCTATTTATATTTAAGGAGTTGTACTTGAAACTTGAAGTACTTTACCATTAAAGAACTTATTACCATTCAATGCAAAATTACTAATGTAATCTGCCATTTCCTCTGGTGTAATAGGTGCCTGATACCCTGGGAAAGCTTCCTCTAACATTTCTGTTTGAACTGCTCCCAATGCAACTACATTAAAAGAAATACCACTTTCTTTATACTCTTCTGCAAGTAATTCACTTAGGATTGTTACAGCCCCTTTACTTGAACTATAAGCCGCTAAACCTCCAAATTTCATTACTCCTTGTACACCACCCATACTGCTAATAGTTACAACATGACTATTTACTTTCATAAATGGAATACATAATTGAATTAATCGAGCTACACCAAATACATTTACTTGGTAAACACTATTAAAATCCTTTTGCGTTAATTCCTCAAATGGTTTATTAACGATTGCCCCTGCATTATTTACCAGAATATCTATATGGTTCCATTTGTCTTTAACAAATACAACAACCTTCTGTAAATCCTCTTCTTTGGTAATATCTACTGACAAACATGTAACATTTGCAATCCCAACTAACGCTTCTGATAGCTTACGAGATATAGCTAACACATTATGTCCTTGTGCAGCAAACTTTTTTACTGTTTCTAAACCGATACCACGACTTGTACCAGTTACTATAATATTTTTCATTCTATTTAAGTCTTATTTCTCCTGAAGGTAAATTAACTAACTTACTTACCACAGGTATTAATTTATCAGTAAATGAAGTCATGAAATCTAAGTCCATAAAACGAGCTTCATCTTTTACATGGTGATAATACTCATAATTTTCAAAGTCAAATGAACTAAAACTTTGACAAGGAACTTTAAACGCTAAGTAAAATGGGTAGTTATCAGAACGTTTGAAAAGCTGATATTCTTCTGCCTTTGCTAATTTACCTACTAAAGGTTCATCAGCTAATTCATTTATTTTCTCAGCTAAATTAGATTCGTCATAGCCCGTTAGATAGGTCATATAATTGCGATTCATAGCTAATCCTAACATTTCAAAATTAAGCATTGCTACAATGTTTACATTGCTATCTTTTAATCGCTTTGCTAAATGCTTAGAACCCCATAACCCCTTTTCTTCACCAGTAAAGAATGCAATTAACACTGTTCTCTTATTGTCCACCAGTTGTAGATTTCGAGCTAATTCAAGCATAATTGCACTACCAGCTGCATTGTCATTTGCACCATTCGCAATTGAATCACCATCAATAGCTTTTTGAATTCCAATATGATCAAAGTGAGCTCCCAATACGACTACTTCATCTTTTAACTCAATGTCTTTACCAGGAATAACCCCTACAACATTCCAACTATCTTTTACATTTACCAATGTATCATTATACGATGTAAAAAAGGGAGAAATACTATACTCTGATAATTTCTCACTTAAAAAATCGGCTGCCTGTCTATTACCTTCCGATCCAGTATCACGTCCTAATAAATCATCAGATGCTAAATAATTCAATGTTGTTGTAATATTAGCTTTATTAGCACTTAAAGAATTGATAGAAGGAGTTTTCAAAGTAGAACATCCTACTAATAAAACTCCTACTAGAAAACTATAAACTTTCATTTAAAAATATTTTTACCAAAAATACAAAAAGCCCTTTAACTTAAAAAAACAATTCAATGAGAAAACACTTTATTTAATATGAAAAACAAACATTTACAAAAATGAAAAAGCCCATCTCTTTCGAAACGGGCTTTTACTTAATTTATTTAGAATATTGATTATGCCAACATTGTAACTGGGTTCTCAATATAACTTCTTAATGTTTGTAAGAATTGTGCACCTGTTGCACCATCAACTGTTCTATGGTCACAAGCCAAAGTCACAGTCATTGTGTTACCTACAACGATTTGTCCATTCTTAACTACAGGCTTTTCAATAATAGCACCTACAGATAAAATTGCAGAGTTAGGTTGATTGATGATAGAAGTGAATGATTGAACTCCAAACATACCTAAATTAGATACTGTAAATGTACTTCCATCCATCTCTGCTGGAGTAAGTTTTTTAGATTTAGCTTTAACAGCTAATTCTTTCACTTTACCACCGATAGTAGTTAAAGACATTTGATCAGTAAATGGTAATACAGGAACAACTAAACCATCTTCTACAGCTACAGCCACACCAACAGCAATATGTTTATTGTAAACAGTAACATCATCTTTCCATTGTGTATTCACCTGTGGGTGTTTACGTAGAGCCATTGCACACGCTTTAACTACCATATCATTAAATGACACTTTTGTATCAGGTAAATCATTGATAATTTTACGAGAAGCCATAGCATTGTCCATATCAATTTCTATAGTTAAATAGTAATGAGGAGCAGTAAACTTAGACTCCCCTAAACGACGAGCAATCGTTTTACGCATTTGAGAGTTTTTCACTTCCTCAACACTTACTTCACCTGCAGGAACAAAAGCTTTCACTTCAGCAGCAGCAGCTTGTGCAGCTTGAGTTGGCGCGGCAACAGTTTTTACAACTGGTACAAAATTCTCAATATCTCTTTTAATGATACGTCCATTCTCTCCAGAACCTTTTACTTCATTAAGATTCACACCTTTTTCTTCAGCAATTTTCTTAGCCAAAGGAGAAACAAAGATTCTTCCTGTTTCATTTGTTGATTCAACAGCAGAAACTTGAGCTGCTGGCGCTTCTTCTTTTGCTGCTTCAACTACAGTTGAAGTTTCTTCAGAAGGAGCCTCTACAGCACCACTATTATTAATATTACTTAGAACAGCAGAAACATCAGTTCCTTCAGGTCCTAAGATAGCTAATACGCTATCAACAGGAGCAGACTCACCTTCTTTAATTCCAACAAACAATAAAGTTCCAGACTCAAATGCCTCAAACTCCATAGTAGCTTTGTCAGTTTCAATTTCAGCAAGGATATCTCCTTCTTCAACCTTATCACCTACTTTTTTAATCCAAGTTGCAACAGTACCATCCGTCATTGTATCACTCAAACGAGGCATAGTTACAATCTTAACACCTTCAGGCATAGCTGCAGCTTTTGGAGCAGCAACTTCAGTTTTAACTTCTTCTTGAGTTGTAGCTTTAACTTCAACAGTTTCAGCTTTAGCACCTCCGTTAATTAAAGAAGAAATATCTTCTCCTTCAGTTCCGATGATTGCTAATAATGAATCTACAGGAGCAGACTCACCTTCTTGCAGTCCGATATACAATAAAGTACCCTCATGAAATGATTCGAACTCCATTGTTGCTTTATCAGTTTCGATCTCAGCCAGGATATCTCCTTCTGCAATCTTATCTCCAACTTTTTTTAACCATGCAGCCACAACACCTTCAGTCATAGTGTCGCTTAAGCGTGGCATTGTAATTACTTCTGCCATAACATTTTTTTATAATCTATGAGGTAAAAAAGGATAATTTTCTTGTTCGTATACTACATCATACATAACATTCTTTTCTGGATATGGAGATTCTTCAGCAAAGCGCTCACATTCTAAAACGTGCTCTTTTACTCTTTGATCCATAGCCTCTATCTCAGCCTCTGTTGCAAACCCTCTTTGTCTAATTACATCAAGAACTTGAGTAATTGGGTCAATTTTTTTGTATTCTTCAACTTCCTCTTTAGTACGGTAGTGTTGAGCATCTGACATAGAGTGACCTCTATATCTATATGTTTTCATTTCTAATAATGTTGGACCATCACCACGACGAGCTCTTTCAATAGCTTCGTACATTGCTTCAGCAACTTTAACCGGATTCATTCCATCAACTGGACCTGAAGGCATTTCATATCCTAAACCAAGTTTCCAAATATCAGTGTGATTCGCAGTACGCTCTACAGAAGTTCCCATTGCATATCCGTTATTTTCAATAACAAATACTACTGGAAGTTTCCAATTCATTGCCATGTTAAAAGTTTCATGTAATGAACCTTGACGAGCTGCACCATCACCGAAGTAACACATTGTAACAGCTTTTCTATCGAAATATTTGTCAGCAAATGCAAGACCTGCTCCTAAAGGAATTTGTCCTCCAACAATTCCGTGACCTCCATAAAAATTATGCTCTTTAGAGAAAATGTGCATAGAACCTCCCAAACCTTGAGATGTTCCAGTTCCTTTTCCTAATAACTCAGCCATAATTCTTTTTGGATCCACTCCTAAACCGATTGGTTGAACGTGGTTTCTGTATGCTGTAATCATTTTGTCTTTCGACAAATCCATCGCGTGTAAAGCTCCTGCTAAGACAGCTTCTTGCCCATTATATAAATGCAAGAATCCTCTTACTTTTTGTTGAATATATAAAGCGGCTAGCTTGTCTTCAAACTTTCTCCAAAATAGCATGTCTTCATACCATTTTAGATAAACTTCTTTTGTAATTTCTCTCATATGACTTTACTTTTCATAAGCGGCTTATCCGCTCAAAATACAGACTTTCTCAATTATCCACACCACTGTGGAATAGCAAAAGTAGTACATCTACTTTACAATGGAAAATTTATTTGATATATTTTGAAATCAATGGTAATAGTTAAACTTTTTTTAAGAAAATATTTTATTTAAAACATAAAGGAAGTCAAAAAACACCTAAAAACAGAAATAAAAAAAACACTTTCTAACCGACATTTAACACCAATACCATTATTATTTAAGCACTATAAAATTCTATTCAGGAACTTTAAGTATTTGTCATTTTATTTATTTTCCAAAAAATAAAATACACAAAATACCAATCCAAAAAAAACATCAATCCTATTTATATACCACAATTATTATTCCAATACTACTACATATTGAAATCTGTAATTTCTCCACCATATTAAGACCAAAAATAAATATCTACAAATCAATTTTTCTCCATAAAAATATATCCCTAATCTATATAATCAACTTCCACCAAAAGCAGATAATAAAATAATATTTTCATAATCATTTTTTTAGTCAAGACTAAATTTATATTTTTACACAACTAATCATAAATAAACAGACAATGAAATTCGAATTACCAACACTTCCCTATACAAAAGAAGCCTTCTCAGATTTTATTACAAAAGAAGGTTTTGACTATCACTATGGGAAACATCATCAAACCTATGTAAACAATCTTAACAACTTAGTTAAAGAAACAACTTGGGAAGAAAAAGACCTGGAAACAATAATCAGAGAAAGTTACTTACAAAAACAAACTGCAATATTCAATAATGCTGCTCAACATTATAACCACAGCTTCTACTGGAATTGTTTAGCACCTAAAGGAGACTTAACACCATCAGGTAAACTTTTAGAATTAATAGAAAGAGATTTTGGAAGTTTTGAAAACTTTAAAACAGAGTTCTCTTCAACTGCTACAAAGTTATTCGGAGCAGGTTGGACATGGCTGACTATAGACCAAAACGGAAAACTTGAAATACTTGCGTTAAAAGACGCGGATACTCCTATTGTACTAAACAAAAAACCAATTATAACATTAGA
>JASLGC010000306.1 GCA_030150335.1 Flavobacterium sp. | reverse complement strand
AAAACCAATGATTATATTAAAAAAGCAGGCCAATAGGCCTGCCAACAAATCGTGTGAAATTAAAACTGATTAATTTAAATTATATGATTTACCGCCATCATATAAATGCAACACCAGTACTACAGCACACGATTGTAATATTATTTTGCTACAAAAGAAATAATACCTAAGTCATGAATAAAATAACAATACAAATTCACTACCAACTCCGTATTCGCTATACACTTCAATCTTTCCTTTTTGAGCTTCTATCAACTCCTTACTTATAGATAATCCTAAGCCTGTACCCTCTCGATGTGTACCAGGCACACGGAAATAGCGGTCAAATACACGGTCTAAATATTCAGGGGGAATACCCATTCCTTCATCCCGCACTTTTATCTGTGTGAGTGTATCATCCTGCTCTACAGTAATAAACACCTTAGAAGCTTCATGTGAATACATAATTGCATTGCCAATTAAGTTACTCAACACCCAAACTGTTCTATCTGCATCTGCTACTATATCCCTTGTTACCTTAGGTATTTCCACTTGTAGTTTAATCACTTTTTGCTCCGCTTGCACGCGATTAGACTCAATAGCATCTTGTACCATTTTCTCTACATTACACGGGCTCATCTTAACAGTAATATTACCACTTTCGATTTGAGATAAATTGAGCAACTCAGATGTTATTTTCAGCAACTTTTCTATATCATCTTGAATGCGTTCTACAATATGTATTTGCTCCTCATTCAATGTTCCCTCTTCACTATCAAGCAAAGTCTGCAAACTCATCTTCATAGATGCAATTGGCATCTTAAACTCATGAGAAACAGTACCAATAAATCTTGTCTTTGCGGTGTCTAACTCTTTAAACTCTGTAATGTTTCTCAAAATTATCACATGTCCTACTACTTCCTTATTCTGTTCGCCTGTGGGAGTAATCGATATGTGTAACATCTCTTTATTAAAGTAATTCTCTTTGTCGTTATGGATAATTTTAATTGGTTCTTTCTCCTCGTGATTTGCATACATTTGTTTCAATAACAACCGCATCAAGTCGTTGTGAAGGGCAATGTCTTTGCTATTCTTACCAATCATGTCTTCTTGGGTTAGTCCAAGAACTTTACACGCTTCTTCATTCACAAAAATAACATGCATATTCTCGTCAAGACCAATTACCACATCGCGCATTGTATTTATCAAGGCTTCAATACGCTTCTTCTGTCGCATTAACTTGGCAAGATGACTACTATTGTATTCTTCTAACTTTTGAGCCATTGTATTAAACGATTGGGCCAATTCGCCAAACTCATCGTTCTTTTGCAAGAATACGCGTTCCTTATAATTGCTACTCGCTATTTGCTTGATGCCTTGCGTCAACTTCTTAATTGGGTCTGCTATATGAGAAGGTAAGTTAACCAATAGCATAAGTGATATAACAAAACACGCAGAACCAGCAATTATAATCCATATTGTTGCTTGAGTTGCTGTTTCATAAGCATAATGACTCTTGATTTCTATGGCTTCCATATTCATAGTCATCACTTCCAACAGCCATTCTCTGATTACCTTGACATCATCACTCGTTTGCCCACTTTTTATATAGTTGTTAAAATACGTGCGCAAGGTAGCGTTCATCTCTACCTCTCCATGCTCTGTAGCATTTGCTTCTTGCTTTTTTAAGAGTTCGTCAAATTGTAATAACCGTTCATCTCCCGACTGTTCTAAAGCCATAAGCATGTTCTTAGCATAGAGCAGTGAATTGTAATTCTCTTTTAATATATCTCTTGTGTCTAACTTTAAAAAATGAATATACATACCACTTGTACCCCCTAAGAAAACAATCAGCACAAATAATAACCCCAACCATAAAGTCAATTTCGTTTTAATTCTCATTTTGAAAAAATTATAATGTCTATAGATGATGATGAAAGTTTGTTTAATATTCGATTGTAGATATTCGTTGCTAATAGAATTTGATAAAATCTAAACCTTGACTTCCCCAAACAAATAGATGTAATCTGTCTGTGTTTCGCTTGGTCTATAATTGTTTTGGCAATGTTCACATGTTCCACCTTAATAATCTCTCCCCCTAATTCTGTAGCAAGTTTAAAGTTGTTTATTAAATGTCGCTGCTTATCTAAAGCTATTTTATTAGGATGTTCTTTAGGAACTTGCACATAGAGCACATACCACTTTGAGTTAAAATACCCTGCCAATCGAGCTGTTTTTCGGATAACAGTTTTTGCTACACGTTCATTAGAACTAATGCATGCCAAAAAGCGATTAGGCTTTGCTGATACAGACATACTTACCTCCGTGGCTACCTTGTGTTCTACATGAGTTGCTACTTCTCGCAGAGCGAGCTCTCTCAACTGTAGTATGTTAGAATTGGTAAAGAAATTCTGTAATGCCGCCGATATTTTCTCTTGAGGATATATTTTACCTTCTTTTAATCGCTCTATTAAATCATCTGCCGTTAAGTCAATATTGACAACCTCATCAGCTTCTTGCAATACCTTATCAGGAATGCGCTCCTGTACTTCTATTGCCGTGATATCCTTGATTGAATTATGTAAACTTTCAATATGCTGAATATTCACCGCTGATATTACATTGATACCCGAATCTAATATATCCATGACATCTTGCCAACGCTTTGCATTCTTACTGCCTGGTATATTCGAATGCGCTAACTCATCTATAATAACAATCTCAGGATGGTCTGAAAGGATTGCTTCAATATCCATTTCCTCTATAGCCTTTCCCTTATAGAATACCTCTTTTCGCGGAATAACGGGAAGTCCTACAGTCAAATCCTCCGTTTCTTTGCGTTGATGCGTTTCTATATACCCCAACTTTACGTCAATACCACTTCTCTGCAAGTCTCTCGCTTCCAACAGCATTCTATAAGTCTTTCCTACACCGGCACTCATACCAATGTATATCTTAAACTTTCCTCGTTTAGAACGACGTATTAGAGAAAGAAAGTCTTCTGCATTTTGACGCGTTTCCTTTTTCATTTGCCAGATACTTTTAATGCATCTAATGCCATATTTGCTTTCAAAACATTGATCTTTGTTGGTCCAAACATTCCTAATAAGGCGTATTCCGTATTCTTATCAATAATATCAAACACCTTCGCTTGGTCAATCCCTTGCGCTTTAGCAATGCGTATTACTTGTACTTTTGCTCCTCGTATAGAAATATCAGGGTCTAATCCGCTACCACTTGCTGTAACCAAATCAATAGGAATATCCTCTTTTCTCACCCCAGGATTTCTATCTAAGTAATCATCAATACGCTGTTTTACTTTTTTCAAATAAGAAACATTCGTTGTTCCAAAATTACTTCCTCCAGATTCAGCGGCATTGTAACCAACAGCAGATGGTCTTGACCAAAAGTATTTATCCTCCGTAAATTGTTGTCCTATGTTTTGATAATAATACTTTTCTGCTTGTTTTACAATAAAACCATTACCCTGATTCGGTGATAGTTGAGCAATCCCCCATACAACCAAAGGATATACTATACATAAAACTAATAATAGCCCCACAGACAATAAAAATGCTGGAATGATATTCGTTTTCATAGTGATTTACATAAATAGTGAAACAAATAAATCAATGAGTTTAATCCCAATAAAGGGCACAATCACACCACCTAATCCATAGATTAGCAGATTACGACGCAATAATGCACTTGCTCCAATGGGTTTATACGGCACTCCTCTCAACGCTAAAGGAATTAAGAACGGAATTATGATTGCATTGAAAATCACAGCAGATAGAATAGCGCTTTCTGGACTGTGGAGTTGCATCACGTTCATTCTCTTTAAGGAAGGAATAGCCATGATAAACAGGGCAGGAATAATCGCAAAGTATTTTGCAACGTCATTGGCTATACTAAACGTGGTTAGTGTTCCTCTTGTCATCAATAATTGCTTTCCTATCTCCACAACCTCTATCAATTTAGTAGGGTCATTATCAAGGTCCACCATATTACCAGCTTCCTTAGCCGCTTGTGTACCACTGTTCATTGCCACCCCAACGTCTGCTTGTGCTAAAGCTGGAGCATCATTTGTTCCATCTCCCATCATTGCTACTAGTCGTCCTTCTGCTTGCTCTCTCTTTATATAATTCATCTTATCCTCTGGCTTTGCCTCAGCAATAAAATCATCAACGCCTGCTTTGTTGGCAATGTACTTAGCCGTCATAGGATTATCTCCTG
>JASLGC010000267.1 GCA_030150335.1 Flavobacterium sp. | reverse complement strand
TTGTTTTTCAGTACTCGGGCAAGAGTTTGAAGAAGGATCAGATTCTGTATCAACAGTTACATAACTGATGAAACGATCAATGATATGTTGCATAATGTATAAGTTTTTATAGTAACAAAAGTAAGGATTTAAAGTGTTATCCCATTATAAATAAGCAACGATATTCACTGTGTAAGTGTTTAGATAGCTAATCTTAATTAATTTTTAACTTTTTACAGGTCATTCAATAAAGATAAGTCAATAAATGAGAACAATCGAATTGTTGTATATTTGAATGATATCAATTTATGCGTCATGATAAAAAAGAGTCTAATCCTACTATTTCTATTATTGACTACACTCTCGTGGGCAGTAGAACCCATCAAAGAATATGTAGATCATCCTTTAAATTCAGTTTCCAATATCTCTTTTGAAGCCGTTGAAATAAAAACGGAAGACGACTTCACGCTAAAAAGTTGGTTGTGTATGCCTGCAAAAGAAGTGGACAAACACAGAGTATTTGTGTTGGCTTATGGTGATAGTGGAAATATGTCTTATTACGTACGTCAAGTATTGGAAATGGTAAAGCACGGCTATACCATAGTTATGTTTGACTACCGTGGATATGGAGAAAGCCAAGCATTTGAGATGGATAGCAAAACACTTTATTATGACGAATTTGTAACCGATTTGAAAGCGGTAGTAGATTATACCAAAACGAGATTTAATCAACCAGTAGGAGTTTGGGCATTATCAATGGGAAGCATACCCGCTACACTTTTATACAGTCAGGATAAATTTGACTACATGGTAGCCGAAGGATTTGTATATAGTCCTAAAGTCATTGTAGGGAGAATTAAGGAATACTTAGAACAAGACTATAAATTGCCACCGAGTGCAAATGACTATGAAAATGCACTTAGCAGATTATCCCTGCCCATGCTTTTGATAGCAGGAGATCGAGATGGATTAACAACGCCTGACGAGAGTAGGAGAGCGAAGTTTTTAAATCCTAAAAATGAACTTATTTTTTATAAAGGATCCCATTTACAAGGATTTCAAGCCTTGTCAAACGAATATCATGGACAGCGATATATAGAAGCCATTGACAAATTCTTTGATGAAAATTTAGCGAAAAAATAAGAGCTTTTAGAAGTTATTAAATGTTTTACCAATAAATTATAATAGAATCCTAATAATAGACGATTGATTAATCTTTACCTTTGCCGCTTGTTATTCACACAATAGACCACAAGTAAAAATGGAGCAAAAGCACAGACATTTTTTGTTATACAAACCACACGGATACATCAGCCAATTTATTTACGAAAAGAAAAGAACCAAGCACAAACTTGGGGAACTATACGATTTTCCTGAAGGGACAATGGCTATCGGAAGGTTAGACGAAAATTCAGAAGGCTTGCTATTTTTAACGACAGACGGAATGGCCAGTGAACGCGTTAGAAGTGCTCATTATGAAAAAGAGTACTATGCGCAAGTAGATGGGGAAATAACAGAAGCAGCAGTAGAGCAAATGCGCAATGGTGTTTTAATCGGAGTCAAAGGTGAAAAATATATGACTAAACCATGTGAAGTTGAGCGATTATCTGAATTACCTGATTGGGTAGGGGAAGGCAGAAGAATCAGAGATGAAAGACATGGACCTACAAGTTGGGTTCGACTTGTACTTACAGAAGGAAAGTTTAGACAAGTACGAAAAATGACTGCTCACGTAGGCTTTGCAACCTTGAGATTAGTACGTGTTCGCATTGGAGACGTATCATTAAAAGGCATGCAAGTGGGGGAAGTAATAGAAATCGAACAGTTATAAGATTATTGATATGAATACAAAGGCAAAAGAGAATTATCAATTTCAAAAGATTGTAGCTACAGTTGGAGTACTTTTATTTTTAATAAAAGTTTTAGCATGGTATTTAACCAACTCCGTAGCCATATTGACAGACGCTTTAGAAAGCGTTATCAATGTAGTAAGTGGTTTTGTAGGATTATACAGCCTTTACTTATCCTCTTTACCAAGAGACCGAAATCACCCTTACGGACATGGAAAAGTAGAGTTTATCTCTGCCACATTAGAAGGGGGGATGATTATGCTTGCCGGAATTATCATTATAGTAGAAGCTGTTCGAAATTTGATGGATCCACACCCTGTTGGCAAGTTAGATTACGGGATTTATTTAGTAGGAATTACTGCTGTTATCAACTATATATTAGGATGGTATGCAGTTAAGAAAGGAGAAAAGAATAAATCATTAGCCCTAATCGCAAGTGGAAAACACCTACAATCAGATACCTATTCTACCATCGGTATTATCATTGGATTAATCTTGTTATACTTTACCGGATTCCAATGGTTAGATAGTGGAGTAGCATTGTTATTCGCTTTGATAATCATGGTAACAGGTTATAAAATTGTACGTGGTGCTATCTCCGGTATCATGGATGAAACAGATGAAATCTTATTAAACGAAGTAGTTGATTATCTGCAAGAACACAGACGTGAGAATTGGATAGACTTACACAATCTTAGAATTATAAAATACGGAACCGTACTTCACTTTGACTGTCACATGACCGTGCCATGGTATTTCAACATCGTTGAAGGACATAGGGAAGTCGAGATATTAGAAAAGGAAATTGTTGACAAATTCGGAGAAGAACTTGAGTTGTTTGTGCACATGGACGACTGTAAAACGTTTTCTTGTAAGATTTGTTCAAAGCAAGAATGTCCTTTTAGAAAAGATGCTTTCGAACATCAAATCAAGTGGACTATAGAGAATGTCTTAAAGAATAAAAGACACAATAGTACTACTAAAGATTAAGCATAAACCTTTTTTGAGGGCGATTAAACACAAGGTTATCGTCCTCAAAGAAATTATCAAAAACACCTTGTTCAATTAATGTATCCGTTTTGTCTTGCGTGTTATAGCCCTTTTTCAAGACAATAATTTCATCACTCAGTTGAATTGCCAAGTCCATATCATGGCTTGAAAATAGAATAGCCTTATCTTCCTCTTGAACCAGTTTTTTTAGCAATTTAAACAAAGCCACTTTGTGATGTAGATCCAAGTGATTTGTTGGTTCATCAAGGATAATGATAGGCGTATTTTGAGCCAATGCTCTTGCAATCAAAACGCGCTGTAGTTGACCATCACTCAATTGGTCAATTTTTTTATCCGTCAATTCATTGATTTCTGTTAATGCAATTGCTTTTTCCACCCAATGCAAATCCTCCTCAGACATCGAGCTGTAGTGGTTTAAATAAGGAGTTCTTCCTATTTGAATCAATTCCCTAACCGAAAGGTCAGAAAGAGGGATTCTCTCGGTTAGTACCACACTAATAATTTTAGCAAGCTCACTATTCGAGTAATCAGCAAGGGGTTTGTCGTTCAAAATCACCTCTCCATCAATAGGCTTTTGATTGGCACATAAAGTGCGAAGTAATGTCGATTTTCCAATCCCATTTATCCCAACCAAAGAAATTAGTTTTCCTTTTTCCAATCGGATATTCACATTTTCTTGAATAGCAGTAGTACCCTTTTTGGTATGTTTATAGCCGATAGTTAGGTTGTTCGTTTGTAGAATGGGAGTGTGCATACAGAAGATTATAGTTTTTAAAAGTCTAAAAATACTTAATTAGTTGCTAAGAAAAAACAACAACCTTAAACTTAATGGCAATTGATAAATAAGTCTATGTTTAGTAAGTAATCATCGTTAAAGCTATTACAGGAAATGCTTATCTATATCTATAAAAGCTGTTTATTTTAGTGTCAAAACCCCCTTTTTGATGATAAAGTTGGTTCAAAAAGTCTTTTTTCGCTTCATTTTTGTCTAAAAAACAACAAAGTTTAGTTTCTTTTTTATCTTACTTTTAATGTAAATATTTATGTGTAAAGCGTTGATTTATAGAGTTTTGTTTTTATTTTTACAGAAAAATAGTGTTTATTTACTGCTAAATCGATTTGTAAACAACCTCAGTGTTTTTAAGGCTTACAACGCGATTCTCCGACAATGGTCTGACAATAGTCCGACAATACTGGGCTGAGGGGTATTTTGTCGAACAATAGTCAGAGGATGGTCGAATGAGTGTCGGATTATAGTAAAGAAAGAAGGATAACTTTTAAGAATACAATTTCTATGGTTTTAGATTTTAATTCAATTGTAATTTTCAATGGTGTGTATGAAAACGATGTCTTGTTTTATAGTAGAGTTTAGCATCCTTGTTTTTGAATTGATATGATTATAGTAAACATGTCTTTTCTAAACATTATGTAGGAGAAAGAGTTACTTTATGATAACACCTTTAATTGAGAAAAAGCAGAGCAATGGAGTTCAGTTGACAATGTGTATTAAATAGGATTTTCTGAATTTTTAGAATTATTTTAAAATGAGATTGATTGAATAAACGGAGCGAAATAATTTATTTTAAAAAAGCTATTTTCGGATTAAATAGGATGAGAATCCTACATATTGGTTGCTGAAAATAGGCGTAAACAGTAAATAAATCTTATATTTGTAAGACGAATAATTCTATTGTTAAAATATGAAACCGAACACACAACAATTAGCAGAGTTAACTACTCAAGTAAGAAGAGACATTCTTAGAATGGTTCATGCTGTAAATTCTGGGCACCCAGGAGGATCATTAGGATGTGCTGAGTTTTTAGTGACTCTGTATCAACGATTAATGGACAGAAAAGAAGGGTTTGAAATGAACGGAAAAGATGAAGACCTTTTCTTTTTATCAAACGGACACATTTCTCCAGTTTTTTATAGCGTATTAGCAAGAAGTGGATATTTTCCAGTAAGCGAGTTAGCTACATTCAGAAAAATAAATACAAGATTACAAGGACACCCTACGACTCATGACCACTTACCAGGAATACGTATGGCATCTGGATCATTAGGACAAGGATTATCTGTAGCTTTAGGAGCAGCTCAAGCTAAGAAATTAAATAAAGACAATCATTTAGTTTACGTTTTATTAGGTGATGGTGAGTTACAAGAAGGACAAAACTGGGAAGCAATGATGTATGCATCTGCTAAAAAAGTAGATAACTTAATTGCAACAGTTGACTTAAACGGAAAACAAATTGACGGACCAACAGATAAAGTATTAGACTTAGGATCAGTAAAAGCTAAGTTTGAAGCATTTGGATGGGATGTTATTGAAATAGAAAAAGGTAATGATATCGATTCTATTCTAAAAGGATACGAAGAAGCAAAAGCTAAAACAGGAAACGGAAAACCAGTTTGTGTGTTATTACATACAGAAATGGGTAACGGAGTTGACTTCATGATGGGTACTCATGCTTGGCATGGTAAAGCACCTAACGATGCTCAATTAGAAGAAGCTTTTAAACAAAATCCAGAAACTTCTTTTGGAGATTATTAATCCTTATTTAATTAGAATCAATATGAAAAAATATACAAATACAGGTAGCAAAGATACACGTTCAGG
>JASLGC010000115.1 GCA_030150335.1 Flavobacterium sp. | reverse complement strand
CTAAGAATTTAGACTTTGATAGGATTGTGGTTCAAAGGCTTGTATTAATTCTCAAATAGTGGTTTATAATTGTTGTTCACGCTGCATATTGAGTGATTAAATTCAGGAAATCAAAAAAAATATAATTAATTAAATTTATTGGTGATTAAGTCTTATAAATGGCGATGATTTTGTTATTTTTGATGTTAAAAAAGAAGCATTGGGTAAATTATCTATAAAAATTGGGAAAATCATCGGCTGGGTTTTCTTATCTATACTTGTATTACTGCTGTTGGTTATCGTTTCTATCCAAATACCTTACGTTCAAAATAAGGTTAAGGATATTGCTATAACCTTTGTACAAGATAAGATAGGAACGCCTGTTAACTTAGACCGCATTGAAATTGCTTTTCCAAAGAAGATTGTTGTTAAGGGACTTTACTTGGAGTCGCAACAAAAAGACACGTTGTTATACACGAATTATTTAGGGGTTGATATTAGTTTGCTTAAACTTATTTCAAGCACTGTGGATGTAAGCAAGGTGGAGTTAGATGATTTTAAAGCCAATATTACTCGAGATAGTTTAGGGAAGTTTAACTTCGATTATATCATTGACGCTTTTGCCTCTGAAGACGACAAAGAGGAGGAAGAAAGTGGGGCAATGAAGATTGATGTTGGGGAGATTAACCTGAGCAAAATACAGTTGAGTTTTCAAGATGATTACGATGGTCACCATTTGAACTTTGGGTTGAACAAATTTGTTACTCGTTTCAAACAATTTGATTTGGACGAGATGAAGTTTGCTATTCCAAAGATTGCGATTGATGGTGTGGCTGTGGACTATAAAAAATTACCTGCTTCCTTGGCGAGTTTAGCAAAAGCGCAAGAGGAAGTTGTGGCAGATGAAAAAGAGGCAGAACCTTCTGTAATGCCTACGCTTGATTTGGGAACGATTGTATTGACAAACAGCAAGGTTTTATTTGACGATACGGACAATAAAATGTACGCTAAGTTGGATTTAGAGGAGTTCTTGACAAGCTTTGATGGTATTGATTTGGTCAATCAACAAATCGACATTAAGGAGATTAAGTTAGACCATACTACAGGTGTGGTGCGTTTACTGCCAAACAAAGAGGCGAAAGCAGTAGAGAAAGAAGAATCTGCAGCTACTACAGAACCTACGGAAGATGAGGTGAAAGAAGAGGCGGTGCCTTGGAAATTGGGCATTCAGGAATTAGCTTTAAATTCCATTAATGTAAAATTTGACGATTCAAACGTAAAACCATTGGCTTTTGGATTAGACCCTAATCACATTGAGATTACTGATTTGAACTTTAAATTGAAAGATTTTCAGTTTTCACCAACAAATATCACGGGTAACTTAGAGCGTTTCTCGTTCTCAGAGCAAAGTGGACTGCAATTAAGCAATTTCAAAACGTACTTCCTATATGGGGAACAAACGGCTTTTATAAAAGATTTCGTACTTGAAACACCTCATACAAATATCAAGTCCAATATTATATTGAACTATGTAGATGTCAATAAATTGGTGGATGATATTGCCAATATGTCGTTAGACGCAACGATTGAGAATTCTCATTTGGGGATGCAAGACGTGTATTTGGCAATGCCTTCTGTTTTTGATGAGGCGGGATTAAAAGGAATGAACAACAAGACATTTACTTTCGATGCGAAGGTAAAAGGGGTTGTGGATAACCTAACAATCGACAAGCTGTTGATTACCGGTTTGCAATCAACGGTGTTGAATGTGCAAGGGGGAATCAAGGGGTTACCTGTTCCAGAGAAAACAATTGTTGACCTAAAAATAAACAAAGTACAGAGTTCGGCTAAGGATATTATGGGAGTTGCCCCAAAAGGGACTGTTCCTGATAATATTCAAATACCTGCACACATGTCCTTAAACGGATTTGTGAAAGGAGGTATGCAGTCTATTCAAACGCAATTGGCTTTAAAAACGACGTCAGGGAATGTTGACCTAAAAGCTTTCTTAGACCAGCGTAGAAAAGGGAAAGAGAAGTATTCGCTATTGGCTAATGTGCAAGAGTTGCAAGTGGGTAATTTGATTAAGAATGACTCTATTGGCAACCTGACAATGCGCATTCAAGCTGAGGGAACGAGCTTTGAGCCTACTACTGCTAATGCTACTGCAGTTATTGATGTGGTGAAAGCAGAGTTTAACGGCTATACATATAACAATCTGAAAGTAGATGGTGAGGTTGAAAACGGGAAGTACAAAGTTGCTTCTGTAAATAACGACCCTAATTTGAACTTTGACTTACAGGCAGATGGACTTTGGACAGACAAGGGGATTAGCTTGAATATGTTGGGTGATTTTAAACAGATTGACTTATACAAGTTACACATCGAAAGTGAGCCTGCTGTATTCTCAGCTGTGGTTGATGCGAAGATGAATAACGTAATGCCAGACGATTTAGACGGATTGATGTATCTGAAAGATATTAGATTTACCTCTAAAGAGAGAGCATATACGCTGTTGCCTATTGAGTTAAAGGCAACTGCAAAAGAGGCGCAAAGAGAATTGAGCTTACACTCTCAGTTGATTGATTTCAACATGCAAGGGGAATATAAGTTGACGGAATTAGGAGATAAGATTGGTAAAACGGTTGCTCATTATTTTAATAAAGGAAACGAGCAAGATGCAAAAGCAGAGGAGAAGAAAGACGACAACCAGCATTTTACGTATACAATTAATGTAAAAGACAATCCGATTATCCACAAGATAGTTCCGGAATTGAAAGAGATTAAACCAATTGCTTTTAGCGGTAAATACGATTCGGATTCAAACTATATTAGTCTAACAGGGAATATTCCGTTGCTAAAATACGGAGATAATGAGATTACGAATATCAGTGTTGACGTAAAACCGTATTACACTGCATTGGGATATAGCCTGAGTGTAGAACGCATTGCCAATGCGAGTATTGGTTTAAGACGTTTGAACTTGAAAGGGGCTGTACAGGATGATAAATTGGCGTATGACCTGAACTTGAAAGATAGCAAAGGGGAGTTGTGTTATGTGATTTCGGGAGAGGTAGCCATGAACGACAAGGATATGGTAATGAAGTTATATCCAAATGGGTTCATGCTTGATTATGTGAAATGGGACGTGAATCCAGACAACCGTTTTGTGGTTACTCCAGAAGGGTTCTACGTGAAGGACTTTGTGCTACAACAAGGGAAAAGTGCGCTTATCGTTGAATCAGAAACAGAGAAAATCAACAGCCCATTGAAGATTAAATTCAATGAGTTTAACATTGAAACGCTTACCAAAATGGTTAAGAAAGATGTTTTATTGGCTGGAGGGTAT
>JASLGC010000349.1 GCA_030150335.1 Flavobacterium sp. | reverse complement strand
ACTCTTAATTAATTTGATTTGGTTTTTCGTAACCATAAAAAAATGTATTTTTGACTGATAATTGACATTACTACTTTGAGCAAATATTTCCCAAAAATACTACTAATTCTATTAATGAGCATAAGTTTTTTTTCTTGCTCTATAACGAAACGAGTTCCTGAGAACCATGCGTTGCTAATGGATAATACCATTATTGAAAATGGTAAAAAAACAACTAAAGAAGAAATATTAGGTCAGTTATACCAACATCCTAATAGTACTTTCCCAATGACTAATTTCAGATTGAGATTAGCATTGTACAATTTAGCAAAACCAAATGCAGATTCTCTTTACCATGCTTGGTTAAAAGAACACCCAAGAACGAATAGAAAATTAGAAGCTATCTTGTCTAAAAAACAAGTGGATAGGCTTGGTGAATCTTTTGTTATCTCTGGTATTAATAATTTTCTAATAAAAACGGGAGAAGCACCTGTTCTATTAGATACATTAAAAACAAATAAATCGATAGCTCGTTTATCTAATTATTACTTTAATAAAGGATATTTCGATAGAACTGTAGTTAACAATGTAGATAGCATTGGAAATAAAAAGGTGAAAAGTACATATACTGTAAATACAGGCCTTCCCTATTACATTGATAGTATTAGCACAGATATCTCTACAAAATCATTAAACGAAATTTACGAAAGATCTAAAGCGAAGAGTAAGATTAAAACTAATACAGTTTTTGATGTTAAAAACTTTGAGGACGAAAGAAAAAGAATTGCTGCAGAATTTAGAGATAATGGAGCTTATCACTTTCAAGAACTTAATATTCGCTATGAAGTAGACACCATTTTACAGAAAAAAAACAAAGCTAATATTGAACTAATTATTGATCCCAGAACTGTAAAGTCTGGCGATACACTTATCCAAGTACCTTTTAATATTTACAAAATAAGTGATGTTAATATTTATACAGATAATAGTTCTAAAAACAAAGAATATGTATTAGATAGTGTACACTATAATAATTTCAATATCTATAGTTCTACTAAACTTCAATACAAACCTAAAGCATTAACTGATGCTATTTTTATCACTAAAGGAAGTACTTTTAGTGACCAACGACGTATGCTTACTTCAAGATCTATTAGTAACCTTCGTACGTTTAACTACCCTGTTATTGAATACATAGAAGACCAAAGAGACTCTACTGGTCAATCTTTAATTAGCAATATATACTTAACGTCAAGAAAAAAGATGACTTTCAATCCGTCTTTAGATATAACGCATTCAAATATTCAAGATTTTGGTATTGGAGGAAGTATGGGGCTACTATTCAGAAACGTATTTAAAGGAGCTGAGATATTAGAAATAAATTTAAAAGGAGCATTGGGGTCTTCACGTCAAATGAACAACCCTAATAACGTTTTCTTTAACGTGACTGAATACGGTGGAGATATTAAATTGACATTCCCAAGATTGTTATTCCCTATCAAAACAGAGAAGCTTATTCCTAAAACAATGCTTCCTACAACTTCTATGAGTTTTGGTCATTCTCAACAAAGAAATATTGGTTTAGACAAAAACAACTTTAATGGAATTATAAATTATACGTGGTACCCATCAAGAAAAAACACTTTTAGTGTTGACTTAGCTAATATTCAATACGTAAGAAATACCAATCCACAAAATTACTTTAGTGTTTATAAATCATCATATAAGAGATTGAATGATATTTCAAAAGATTATGAGGACATAAACCCAGACTACCTTGACCAAAATGGTAATTTAACTATTGCAGATGGAGGCGCAAACCGTTTTATTAATGATGCATTAAACGTTAATAATCCGTTAGAGATTAATTCACAAGATTACAGAGAAATACGAAGTATTGAAGAGCGTAGAATACGTCTATCTGAAAACAACCTTATTATAGCATCAAACGTTACTTTTACTAATACTACGCGTACAAATATTACTGATAATAACTTCTATACCTTAAAAGCTAAAGTTGAATCTGCTGGAGGATTGATGGATATTATTATGAAAAGTGCGAGTAATAAAGAAGGTCCAACTGGTAAAAAGACAATTTTAGATGTTGAGTTTTCACAATATGTAAAAACAGAAGTTGACTTTGTGAAGTATTGGGATTTAGGTCATAAAAAAGTTATTGCAATGCGTTTATTTGGAGGTTTAGCAGTTCCGTATGGTAACTCGAACTCTATTCCATTTACACGTAGTTACTTCTCTGGAGGTTCAAATGATAACAGAGGATGGCAATCATATAGATTAGGTCCAGGACGAAGTGGCGGAGTCAATGATTTTAACGAAGCAAATATGAAATTGTTTTTCAGTACAGAATATCGTTTTAATGTAGCTGGAAAATGGTATGGTGCACTCTTTATAGACGCATCCAACGTTTGGAATGTATTTGATGAAGTAGAGCAAAAAGACTACACTTTTAATGGGATCTCTTCAATTAAAGACTTTGCCGTAGCTTCAGGGTTTGGAATTCGATATGATTTTAGTTTCTTTGTATTCAGATTAGACTTTGGATTCAAAACATACAATCCATCAATTGAATCCGATCGCAAGTGGTTTAAAGAGTTTAGCTTAAAAGAATCGGTGCTAAATGTTGGAATTAATTATCCATTCTAATCAAATAATAATTAGTATTTTTGTAAAATAAAAAAACAACACGACTATGGCACACAATATTAAACCAGGAGTTGCATTTGGTGACCAAGTGCAAGAAATTTTTAAATACGCTAAAGAAAAAGGATTTGCTCTACCAGCGGTAAACGTTACTAGTTCAAGTACTATTAACGGAGTAATGGAAACTGCAGCTAAATTAAATTCGCCTGTAATTATTCAGTTCTCTAATGGAGGTGCTGCATTCATGGCAGGAAAAGGTCTTTCTAATGAAAACCAAAAAGCTGCTATTATTGGAGCTGTTGCTGGTGCAAAACACGTTCATACTTTAGCTGAAGCATATGGTATTCCCGTAATTTTACATACTGACCACTGTGCTAAAAAACTATTGCCTTGGATTGACGGTTTATTAGATGCTGGAGAGGAATTTATGAAACAAAACGGAAAACCTCTATTTAGCTCTCACATGATTGATTTATCAGAAGAATCAATTGAAGAAAATATTGAAATTTCTAAAAAGTACTTAACAAGAATGGAAAAACTTGGTATGACTTTAGAAATTGAATTAGGTATTACAGGAGGAGAAGAAGACGGAGTTGATAATAGCGATGTTGATTCTTCAAGATTATATACACAACCACAAGAGGTAGCTTACGCATACGAAGAGCTATCAAAAGTGAGTCACAGATTTACAATTGCTGCTGCTTTTGGAAACGTTCACGGCGTTTACAAACCAGGAAATGTAAAACTTACACCAGTTATTTTGAAAAACTCTCAAGAATATGTTGCTAAAAAATACAATTTAGAGCACAACCCAGTTGACTTCGTATTCCACGGAGGATCAGGTTCTACTGTAGAAGAAATTAGAGAGGCAATTTCTTATGGTGTAATTAAAATGAATATAGACACTGACCTTCAGTTTGCATATACAGAAGGAATCAGAGATTATATGACATCTAAAATTGACTATTTAAAAACTCAAATAGGAAACCCAGAAGGTTCTGATGTACCGAATAAAAAGTACTACGATCCTCGTGCTTGGGTAAGACAAGGAGAATTGACTTTTAACGCTCGTTTAGAAGAGGCTTTTAAAGACTTAAACAACGTTAACACCTTATAGTCCTGCTCTTTGTTTAAAAACATAGTATAAACAAAACAAACATTTTATGGCTTGGTTTAAAAGAAAAGAAAAAGGAATTCAGACACCAACAGAAAACAAAAAAGATATTCCTAAAGGTTTATGGTATAAATCACCTACTGGAAAA
>JASLGC010000284.1 GCA_030150335.1 Flavobacterium sp. | reverse complement strand
GTTTTTTTACTTTTTTGCTAAGTGAATTAACGGAAATACCCATTCGCTCAGCATAAAAAGAGACCTCACGCTGTTGTATATAATGTTGTTCTAACTCGTTTTGAAACGATAAATCTTCTAATGCAATTAACTCCTCCTCATCGGCTTGCTCCAGCTGTTCCATCTTTACTTTACTACACAATGCCAAAGTAAGCTGAAGGTAACTTTTCAAAATTGGCTCGCTGTAATTTGCTTGACTTACCAATAGGGCATTCATTTTATTACCAATACCTTTCAACTCCTCAAATAAACTCTCATCTACCTGAATATAAGGAGTAAGGTAAATATTGTTAAACAACAAACCATTGCAAGCCACCTCTTTTTTGTGATACTCAATACAATAAAAGTCACCGTGAAATGTGACCATCTGCAATAATACCTGCACTCCACCATCTACTGTTAGCTGCTGAAAAGGGGTAAGAAAAACAACCGTATTTCCTGTTGATGTATAACTAATCCCATCTACAGTAAACGCGACATCCCCTGCTATAAATAACAAAGTGTATAAAGGGCTGTTTTCTAAAAGTAATGTATTGGTGTTAAAATGATTAACTACGCTAAACTTATTCTCTTTCATTGATATTCTTTAAAGGAATACTCCTCATTTCCAACTGATTATTGCTTGTTAATTCCCATTATTAAATGTACAATACACTTGTAATAAATCTTCCAAATATTCATTATCTATACAACCACCAGATATCTCAAATTCAGAGCAAAACATCAACATAGAGTCTATTAGCACCTTTCTCAAATAAGAAGGCAATATATTGCTAACTCGTCTCTCTATTAATACCTCATACAACTCTCGCACACTATTCTCATCATTCTCATAGATTAAATACACGGTTGCTTTATCGTAATTCAGTGAGTTAACGTAAGCAATAGTAAGTGACAGCACATCGTTTTCACTCAACTTCAATGCATTAAGATGTTTGATAATCAACTCTCTGATAGCGATATTCATATCTCCTTTTGCAAGATTTACGCTTTCAAATTCACTTGTTGGCTTGCTTTGTTCTAAACCAGCTTCCTGAATAGAAAATGTCTTGTAATATTGCTTAAGAATTTCATAAGCATCTTGCAAAGATGTATTAATGAACTCACGAGTAAAATTCTTATTTAAAAATTCTTTAGTCTCAGAGGTTAATTTATTTGTATTCATAATTATTTTTTGATTTTCAACACAAACATAGTTAATTGAAATGTAAGACGCAGTGTTTTAATAAAAAACCTCTCTAAATCTTGACATTACATACTATTTTGCCACTTGTTAAATCTTGTTTAATCACTTCAACCCTCTTTCTATATTGTTTCTATATTTTATGTAATGTCAGTCTATATTTTTACATACTTTTTATACATCCATTATAGATACACTATACATAGAGTATACATACACTCTTAATTTCACTAACAGTCATTTAATCTTTTCTTTTATCGTTTGCTAAAAATATCTATATGCCATTCCTCTCATAACCAAAAAAGGGAACTAAAAGCATTACTGCCTCAGTTCCCTTTTATTTTGTTAACTCCTTCTGAAGTCAACTATTCTTATTTTAAAAGCAATCTTAACTAACCAAAGTCTTCCTTTAATGCCCAATTACTTTATTCCCTTAACCAACCTCAACTATATAACTTCATAATCAGGTAATCCTTTGTCAAATAGCAAAGTAAACAATATTCACCGCTACTTGAACAGCAAAAATACTACTACCCAACCAAATGCGTAAACAAATCCTCATTGCCATTGAGATAGCGATAGTTAAAGTTATGTGTTTTTAACTGCTGTTCCAATGCTAAGAAATCCTCACGAGTTTTTAGTTCAATACCAACGACAGCAGGACCTTTCTCCCGGCTGTTTTTCTTAGTAAACTGAAAGTAGGTAATATCGTCATTCTCTCCCAATACGCAATTTACAAACACCTTTAAAGCCCCCGGTCGCTGTGGAAAGTTGATGATGAAGTAATGCTTTAGCCCCTCATACAACAGCGAGCGTTCTTTAATCTCCTCTGTACGAGTAATGTCATTATTACTTCCACTAACTACACACACCACATTCTTACCTTTTATCTCGTCTTTGTACTGCTCTAATGCGGCAATTGCCAATGCTCCTGCAGGTTCTACCACAAGTGCATCTTCATTGTACAAACGCAATATTGTGGTGCACACCTTTCCTTCTGGAACGGCAATTACATCTGTCAACTTCTCTTTGCAAATTGCAAAAGGCAAATCGCCAACGCGCTGTACTGCAGCACCATCTACAAACTTATCTACTGATTCCAATGTGGTATTTACATTATTGGCAATAGATGTTTTCATTGACGCTGCCCCCATCGGCTCTACCCCAATAATCTTTGTGGACGGACTCAATTGTTCAAACACCGTACAAATACCTGATGCTAATCCTCCTCCTCCAATTGGCACAAAAATATAGTCAATGGTATTTTTAGCATCCTGTAAGGTTTCCAACGCTACAGTACCTTGACCTGCAATAACGAATTCATCGTCAAATGGGTGAATAAATACTGCTTGATTAGCTGTACAATACTCGCTCGCTTGGTGAAACGCATCGTCAAAAGTATCTCCACTTAGGATAACCTCAACTTTGTCTTTTCCAAACAGCTTTACTTGTTTTACCTTTTGCTGAGGCGTTGTCACGGGCATGTAAATCGTGGCGTGAATGTTCAACTGATTACACGCATACGCTACTCCCTGAGCGTGATTACCAGCACTGGCACACACCACCCCCCTTGCCTGTTCTGCTTCAGACAAGGATACTATTTTATTAAATGCTCCTCTTAATTTATAGGAACGAACGGGTTGTAAATCTTCTCTTTTCAGGAATACATTCGCACTAAACTCCACGCTCAAATTTTCATTCTTGACCAAGGGAGTGTGCACTGCTACACCTGATATATTCTGTTGGGCTTGATAAACTTTGGTTAATAAATTCATGCTTTTGATGGTCTTAATTTGCGGACTTCCACACCAGCTTGCCATAACTCACTCTTGTGTAAAGTGTCCAATTCTACTTCTAATTTTGCTCTGTAATCTGGTTTGCTATTCGCTTCAATTACAATCTCTGCCTCTCTACCCGATGCTACACTATCGTATAATTCGTTTAATACTGGTTTCGTTGCATCTCTAAACTTGTCTTTCCAATCTAAAGCACCACGCTGAGCAGTAGTAGAACAGTTCGCATACATCCAATCCATTCCCTTGTCTGCAACTAACGGCATTAAACTCTGTGTTAATTCCTCTACTGTTTCATTAAATGCTTCACTTGGCGAGTGCCCACGTTCTCTCAATACATTATATTGTGCTTCAAAAATACCTGCAATAGCACCCATTAATACTCCGCGTTCTCCTGTCAAGTCACTGTAAGCTTCTTTTTGGAAAGTAGTCTCAAATAAATATCCTGAACCAATCGCAATACCAATTGCCAATGCTCTTTCTTTAGCGTTACCCGTTGCATCTTGTTGTACAGCATAACTTGAATTTAATCCACACCCTTGTAAAAATAAACTTCTCAACGAAGTACCTGACCCTTTTGGAGCAACCAAAAACACATCTACATCTGTAGGAGGAACAATTCCGGTTTTATCGCTAAACGCAATACCAAACCCGTGTGAAAAGTACAATGCCTTTCCTGGAGTTAAATGTGGTTTCATCATTTCCCATGTGTGAATTTGCCCTGCATCAGAAAGTAAGTTCATAACTACTGTTCCCTTTTTACATGCTGTTTCCAAATCAAATAAATTCTCCCCTTCTTTCCATCCGTCAGCCAAAGCTTTATCCCAAGTAGGTGTTCCCTTACGTTGACCTACAATTACGTTCAATCCATTGTCTCTCAAGTTCAATGCCTGACCAGGTCCTTGAACCCCATAACCTATTACTGCAATTGTTTCATTTTTTAAAACCTCTTTCGCATGTGCAAGCGTAAATTCTTCACGCATTACTACATTTTCTACAACTCCTCCAAAATTAATTTGTGCCATTTTTTCTGTTTTTTGATTAATTTAATTCTTTTAAATAATTGCTAAACGCATACATCGGTTTGGTCACTGCCACTCTTCCTGAACGCGTAAATTCTAATATTCCATAAGGCGATAATCGCTCAAATAATGCTTGGGTTTCTGTGACATAACCTGTTTTTTCGATTACCATAAACTCTTTGTCCACCGACAAAATACGTGCGTGGTTTTCGCGAATCACTTGTTCTACCACACTGTGTGTCAACTGGTCCGTCTTGATTTTGTACAATGCCAACTCTTGATGTACGATGTCCTCATTCTCATATACAAAGGCTTTTAATACGTCAATCAACTTCTCTACCTGCCCCACCACTTTATCTATCTGTACACGGGTGGTTTTCAAGACAATGGTATATCTAAACACATCTTTTACTTCTGATTCAGACGCTGTAATGCTGTCGATATTCAAATGCCTACGGGTAAATATATTGGTGATTCTACTCAGCATGCCGACACTGTTTTCAGTGAAAATCGACAAGGTAAATTCCTGTTCCATATTCTCTTTTTTTAATTAGCTCAATCTCACTTCCGATACAGACGCTCCTGTTGGAATCATCGGAAATACATTTTCTTCTTTTTCAACAACCACCTCCAACAAATAAGGCCCTTGATGTGTCAACATTTTAGTCAATGCCCCTCTGACAGCATCTTTATCAGTAATACAGGTTGCCTCGATATTATACGCCTTAGTAAGGGCTACAAAATCTGGACTTACCATTTCAGTAAACGAATAGCGCTTTTCAAAAAACAGTTGTTGCCATTGGCGAACCATTCCCAAAAAACGGTTGTTTAGGACTACTATCTTTACATCTACCTCACTCTGCATAATTGTGCCCAACTCTTGCAATGTCATTTGAAAACCACCATCTCCTATAACAGCTATTACAGGGGATTCTGGTGTTCCGAACTTAGCTCCAATAGCTGCAGGCAACGCAAATCCCATTGTTCCCAATCCTCCTGAAGTAACATTGCTTCGAGTATTGTTAAACTGATAATGACGTGCTGCAATCATCTGATGTTGCCCAACATCTGTTACCACTACTGCTTTTCCATCGGTCAACTCAGACAACATCTTAACGACCTCCTCCATCTTAACTTCTCCTGTTTCTGTTGCCTTAGCGTGTTTTGCTAACTGCTCAACCTCTACTTCTTTTGCTTGTGTAAACTCAGCCAACCAATCTGTGTGACTCTTCTGATTTACTAAGGGTAATAGCAGGTCCAACACTTCTTTGGCATCTCCGTGAACACCTACATCTGCTTTGATATTCTTGTTGATTTCTGCCGCGTCAATATCTACGTGAACTAC
>JASLGC010000327.1 GCA_030150335.1 Flavobacterium sp. | reverse complement strand
GTTGTTAGCTACTAATCCACGTTGTACTCTTACACCGTAGCTAGCTAATATTTCTTTACCTTGAAATTCATGTAAATTCATAGTGTGATACGTTTAGCTTTTAATATAAACAGTTACAAAAATAATAATTCAGTTTGAATTGCCCTAATTTTATTCAGGATATATGATATATAACTGCATTTTAACTTTATTAATTGAACAAATTTATTACTTAACAATATTTTTTCTTAAAATATATCGATTGATCCTTTTCCTTCCCTAATTATTTCAGGTTCGAAACCAGATAAATCAATTACGGTTGACGCTTCGTTATCTCCATAACCACCATCAACAACTAAATCTACTATATTTTGCCATTTTTCAAAAATAAGCTCTGGATCAGTAGTATATTCAAGAATCTCATCTTCATCATAAATAGATGTAGATACAATTGGATTTCCAAGCTTTTTAACAATATCTCGAGCAATACTATTATCAGGAACACGGATACCAACCGTTTTTTTCTTTTTAAAATCCTTAGGCAAATCATTATTACCAGGCAATATAAACGTATAAGGTCCAGGCAATGCCTTTTTAAGAATCTTAAAAGTAGCTGTATCTATTTGTTTAACATAGTCTGAAATATTACTCAAATCGTAACAGATAAACGAAAAATTAGCTTTTTCAAGCTTAATCCCTTTTAACTTTGCAATCTTCTCTAAAGCCTTCGAGTTAGTAATATCACACCCTAACCCATACACAGTATCAGTTGGATATATTACTAAGCCACCTTCTTTCAAAACCTTAACTACTTTGTCAATCTCTTTTTCGTTAGGATTCTCTGGATATATCTTTATTAATTGAGCCATTTCTATATGTTCTTAAATACTTTTACAAATTACGACAAAACCTGTAGTTTGGCAAACCTTAGCAGTAATTTTTTAATACCACCTACATCAAATTTAATTTCAGCCTTTCTGTCACCACCTAGACCTTCAAGGTTTAAAATAATACCTTTTCCAAAACGTTCATGCATTACGGTTTGCCCTGCAACTAATCCTTGGTTTTCAGGAGAAATAGCCGTAGTCTTTGTTCCGGAATTTACAGGTTTTAATTTTCGAATATTTCTATCTGCTTTAGGTTCTTCATTATTTGTAATATAAGCCGGAGGAGTACCATTCTCTGGTTTCTTTAATCTTAACTTACTCTTGTCAACATCACCAAAGATATCAGCATTAATAGTTGGCTTATAGCGATAATTAGTTTCCACAGGAGTCAAATACTCTAAATATTGGTCATCTATCTCTTCAATGAATCTTGAAGGATCACAATCTACTAATTTACCCCAACGATATCTCGATTGAGCATAAGTTAAATAAGCTTGATGTTCAGCACGAGTCAATGCTACATAAAATAGACGTCTTTCTTCCTCTAATTCACTACGCGTATTCATACTCATTGCACTTGGAAACAAGTCCTCCTCCATTCCCACACAGAATACAGTAGGAAACTCAAGACCTTTTGCTAAGTGAATAGTCATCAATGCTACACGATCGTCTTCTCCTGTATCCTTGTCCAAATCAGTTGCCAAAGCTACATCTTCCAAGAATTCACTCAGAGAACCTCTTGCCCCATCAACCTCTTTTTGACCTTCAATAAAATCTTTAATACCATTTAGCAATTCCTCGATGTTTTCCATACGAGTAATCCCCTCTGGTGTAGTGTCTTTTCTAAGTTCTTGAACCAAACCAGTTTTCTTAGCAATATGCTCTGTCAACTGATAAGCATCCATTGTTTGATCTAAAGCTTGAAAAGCCTTAATCATTATACCAAAATCACTTAATTTATTTCTTGTACCAGCAGTAATCTTTAAGTCTATCTTATCAATATGTTCAATAATCTCATAAATAGAACGCTTATAGTGATTCGCTGCAATAGTTAATTTATCTAAAGTAGTATTTCCAATTCCACGAGCAGGATAATTAATCACACGCACTAAAGCCTCTTCATCTTTCGGATTAATAACCAATCGCAAGTAGCTCAATACATCCTTAATTTCTTTTCTTTGATAGAATGACAACCCTCCGTAAATACGATAAGGAATATCTTTCTTACGCAAAGCATCTTCCATTGCACGAGATTGCGCATTGGTTCTATACAAAATAGCAAAGTCACCATTATTCTTTTGGTTTACCATTTTTTCTTCAAAAATAGTAGAAGCTACAAATCGTCCCTCCTCTCCGTCAGTCAAAGAGCGATGTACCTTAATCTTAGGACCAAAGTCATTAGCTGTCCAAACCACTTTTTCTAACTTTACTTTATTCTTGTCAATAACCGTATTTGCAGCTTCAACAATGTTTTTAGTAGAACGATAGTTTTGTTCCAAGCGATATGTCTGAACACCCTCGTAATCCTTTTGGAAATTAAGAATGTTATTAATATTTGCACCACGGAAGGCATAGATACTTTGCGCATCATCCCCTACTACACAAATATTTTGAAAACGGTCAGATAACGCACGTACAATAAGATATTGTGAGTGATTTGTATCTTGGTACTCATCCACCAAGATGTATCTAAAACGATCTTGATATTTCGCTAATACATCAGGAAAACGAGTTAATAATTCATTTGTCTTTAAAAGTAAATCATCAAAATCCATCGCTCCAGACTTGAAACATCTCTCTACATAATTATTGTAAATCTCCCCAATACGTGGACGTTTACTCATCGCATCAGCTTCTTGTAGCTCTGGATTCTCGAAATAAGACTTCACAGTAATCAAACTATTCTTATAAGAAGAAATACGACTTAGAACCTCTTTAGGCTTATAGATATCTCTATCCAGTTGCATTTCTTTTATAATCTGGCCTATCAAGCGTTGACTATCTTGAGAATCATAAATAGAAAAGTTACCTGGATAACCAAGTCTATCAGATTCAGCTCTTAGTATTTTGGCAAAAACAGAGTGGAATGTTCCCATCCATAAATTCTTTGCCTCAGAATTACCCACTATTTGAGCAATCCTATGTTTCATTTCACGAGCTGCTTTATTGGTAAATGTCAATGCCAAAATATTAAAAGCATCAACACCTTGATGCATCAAATAAGCAATACGTAAAGTTAGTACCCTTGTCTTACCAGAACCTGCTCCTGCTATCACTATCATTGGTCCATCTTTCTGAAGGACAGGCGCTCTTTGAGCCTCATTTAATTGATCAATATAATTTTGCATATCTATTTCCTCGAAAAAGCTCAAAATTACAATTACTATCGGTTTATAACAAGTTATTGATGTTATAAAAATTTATGCCAGATGAATATATTGCCTATTTTTGCAACAAATCAAATGACTATGAAAACAGATTTTATATTAGAACTTCTTAGATACACAATTCCAGCGTTAACTACAGCTGCAATATCCTATGTGTATTTCAGTCAAATTATAGAGCGTCAATCTAAAAAAGACTTATATCTTCTAAAACAATTAAAAGAAAAGGAAGACAGTAAGAAAACAATTGATACCACAGCATTGAAACTACAAGCTTGTGAGCGTCTAATTATTTTAGTTGAACGCGTTGATTTAAAGAAACTTGTTCTACGAATCAATCCTGTTTCAGAGGATAAAAACACTTATCAATTTGCATTAGTTCAGCATATTGAACAAGAATTTGATTACAATATATCCCAACAGCTATACGTTACTAATGAACTATGGCAAATCATTGTACAAACAAAAAATACGATTATTTCTACAATTCACCAAACTGCGAACCATCCCTCTGTAGTGAATGCTAATGCTTTAAGAGAAGTATTGCTTAAAGAAAACATACAACTACAACGCAAAACAGAAATAGCCTTATCTGCTATTAAATTAGAAGCAGATAGTTTATTATAAATCACAATACATAAAAAAAACAAAATGAAAAACAAATTTTTGGTGTTAGCATTAGCTATTACTTTGTCAGGTACAACAGTAACGTCTATGCAAGCACAAAAAAAACAGACTACAACCCTATTAAACAGCCTTAGTCAAGACAAAGCAGCAAATGGTTTAAAAGAAGCTCTTAACAAGGGAATTACTGAACAAGTAAGTCAATTAACAAAAAAAGACGGGTTCTTTAAAAATGAATTAGTTAAGATTTTACTCCCAGAAGAAATTCAGAAAGTAGACAAAACACTTAGAAAAATTGGAATGGGTAGCTTAGCTGACCAAGGTTTACTGTTATTAAACAGAGCAGCGGAATCAGCAGTAAAAGAATCAACACCAATCTTTGTTGATGCTGTTAAGAATATTTCTTTCAACGATGCAAAAGATATCTTAATTGGAGGAGAATCTTCAGCTACTAACTATTTACAAAACGGAACAAAAACAGCTTTATACGAGAAATTCTCTCCTGTTATTAAAGAATCTTTATCTACTGTTGGAGCAGATACAGTATGGGCTACAATCTTCAATACATACAACAACTTGCCATTGGTAGCACCTGTAAACACAGACTTAACTGACTATGTTACAAACGAAACAATGAACGGTGTTTTTAAAATGATTGCTGTTGAAGAAAACAAAATTAGAGATAACTCTGGGCTTTCAAGAAACACTAAACTACTGCAAGATGTATTCTCAATTCAAGATAATCTAAAGAACGGTAGTCAAAAAGGTGCTTCAAGCAATGCTAAAGATAAAAAATCAGAGAAAAAGCAAGAAAAGAAGTCTTTATTTAAAGGATTAAATATTTTTTAATCAAATAGATAAAATAACATTTATATAACATTCGATTAACCGCTATTATTAAATAATTTTCTGAACTTTGTTATATCAAAAAATGATTGATTTCATAATAGTTAGGGTTAGTTAAAAAAGCGAGTAATGAAAATTACTCGCTTTTTCTTTATAGTATTCTTTCGTGTATTTGTTTGAAGTAATCAAATGCTCTAAACAAATGAGTTCCATACCAAGAAAACATCTCTCCATCAACGAAAACCGTCTTTCCATGATGTGTAAAACGTCCAATTTCAAAGGCGTGCTCCTCTTTAAAAGGAAACGGCTCTGAAGACAAAAACACCAATTCAGGATCTCCTTGAATGCGAATCTTT
>JASLGC010000288.1 GCA_030150335.1 Flavobacterium sp. | reverse complement strand
TCCTAAAACAGGACTTATAGAAAGTGCAATTCCCATAATAGAGAATACCTTGTTAAGTTCTTGTCCTGTATAGCAATCTCTCATCATCGTTTGGGTAACAACAGAGCCAACAGCTATTCCAAAAGCAGCGATGAAGCGTGCTATTAATATAACTTCAAAAGTAGGTGCTATTAAAGCTATCATTGAAGCAATTGCATAAACACCCAGCCCACATAGCATAGCCTTTCTTCTTCCGATATAATCACTTATAATTCCCCAAAAGATAACTCCAAAGGCAAAGGCTATAAAATAGAAACTAATTGTCAAATACGTTTTCTCAGGGCTAACATTAAAATGTTTGGAAATAGAAGGGAGCGCAGGACTATAAATTGTTTCAACGAATTGAGGGAACATCATTAGGATAACCATCAACGTCATATTAAGCTTTGTTTTCATGTAGTTTATTTATTTTGACAAAGGTCTTATGGAATAGTACTATCTTTATAACACTATAAAAACAAAAAACATCAATAAGAAGACAAATGGCGTATTTGAATAAAGATGAAATCTTCTATTTAGAACAGATTGAAGTGCCAATTATAGGTTTAGCTTCAGACTTAATGCAACACGATTCAGGGAGTCATACACATAGTCAACATGGGCAGATATTGTATGCTCCGTCTGGATGCATGACCTTAGTAACAGAGAACAGGCAAGTAATTCTACCACCAGGTAAATTATTGTTTATTCCTGCTAATATTACACATAGGGTAACTTTCAGAAATGTAGTAGCTTATAGGTCAATCTATATCGATAAAGATTTGTTTGAAGATGTACCAGCTGATTTAACTGTATTATCTGTGAATGCTTTATTGCAGCAATTGATTGAACGCATCGCGTGGTGGGATTGGAGTGCTCCTTATAGTGTGTCACAAGAGAATATTCTGAAGGTTTTTTGGGATGAGTTTACCCAAGCTGAAAAAGAACATTATGATTTAAAAATTCCAACCGATTATCGCATTCACAATAGAACAAAACGTTTTGTCCATGATAAAGAAATTCCTCCTTTTTTGAAAGACTTTAGTAAAGAAGTAGGAGCGAGTGAGAAGACAATTTCGAGAATCTTTAAAAAGGAGACAGGGATGTCATACCAAGATTGGCGTTTACAATGGAATCTTTTTAGAGCTATTGAACTATTAGCAGAGAAGTACACAATCTCTGAAGTAGCATTAGAATTAAAATTCTCATCTGATAGCGCTTTTATTGAGTTTTTTAAAAAGCACACCGGAACAACACCTTATAAGTATTTACAAGGTGAATGAAATGTGATGTAGAAATACGTTAGGATAATAGGCTATTATTAGAAAGAGCATCTCGCTATTTAGTAGATACTTTGCGGTAAAACATATATAATATACTTAAGAAGATTACAGCAGCACTTGCATACATAATCGTTGGAATATGAGCAATTGTGTCTTTGTAATACCAACCAGCGATAAAAGCACCTCCACCAACACCAGCTTCCAGTGCAATATACATAGTAGAAATAGCTCTACCTCTTTGGTCAGGATTACTAAAGTCAATGGTCCACGCATTTAGCGCAGGAGATAAAATACCTAATGAAATACCATACATAAATGCTCCCATGTATAATCCAGAAACAGATTCATAGAAACCAATTATCATAAGAGAGGCAAATAATAAGACAAGACCAATATTAATAATTAATACACGACCATATTTGTCAGATACTTTACCAGCTACAAATCTCACTAACAAAGATGAAATAGTAAAAATCATGAAAAAGATTCCTTTGTTCTCTAAACCTAAATGACCTGTCCAATCGGGGATTAAAGTCAAGATAACACCATAAGCGATGTATGACATAAAGGTTACAAAAGCTGCAGGGAATACTCTAATATCAAAAATGTCTTCCTTAGATAATTTGAACATTTTAAAAGACAGCTTCTCTTTCTCTTTTAGCGTTTCTTTCATATTCAATAAGATAATGATAGACAACAAGGCAAACAGAGCAGATGTATAAAATAAGAAGTTAATCGAGGTCCATATTTTGATAGTACTACCAATTGCAGGACCAATAGCCATACCCGTACTAAAGCAAATACCATGTAACCCTAATGCCTCACCCCAGCGTTCTTTAGGAACAATATCAGCTACATAAGCTGCTGTTGCCGTTGGCTTAAATCCTGTTGAGAAACCGTGTAGCAAACGCAAGAATAAGAATCCAGAAACAGTAGTTAATAAAGGGTAGAGTAAGCTACAAACAAAACACACAACAGAACCTATGGCCATAATTGGCACACGTCCAATTTTATCGGTTAGTTTCCCACTAAACGGACGAGAAATCCCTGCTGTAATTGTAAAAAGCCCAATAATAAGTCCTTTATATTCAGCTCCTCCTAATCCTGAAAGATAATCAGGAAGTTCAGGAATAAGCATATTGAAACTTGCAGAGAACAGCAAAGAGCTTAAACATACTAATATGAACTGTAAATTGTAAATTGGGTGAACGGCAGATGTTGTTTGCATGATAATGTTTAAAGAGTTGGCAAAGTTATCAGTTTTGTTTTGGTTAGACAATTATTCGCTTAGATGAATCACCTTTTTGTAATCCATTTGTTTGCATAAAAAAATCCCAAACACTATTACAGCGTTTGGGATTTCATAAAAAGAAACAATCTAAAATCTAACAATTATTTTTCTCGGTGATAAATCGTATCAGCTTCAACAAACTTGTTTACCATTGCTTCACTTGGTTGTTTTCCATACTTAGAAGTAAGGTATATAGCTATTGAACTAAATATAAATCCAGGGATTATTTCGTAAACAGTTGTTCCGAACAGCATTGGCCAAAAAACAACAGTTAATGCTCCAACTGTAATTCCTGCTAATGTTCCAACACCTGTTGTTCTTTTCCAGAATAAGATGAATAGGATAGCAGGTCCAAATGCAGCACCAAATCCAGCCCATGCATGTGCAACTAAAGCTAAGATTTTACTATTTGGGTCGTAAGCAATCAAGATAGCTACAAATGATATTAAAAGCACAGTAAGTCTTCCTGTCCAAACTAACTCTTTTTGGCTTGCACTTCTTCTGAAATATGCTTTATAGAAATCTTGTGTAAGTGTACTTGACGACATTAATAATTGAGAACTCAATGTGCTCATTACAGCAGCAAGAATAGCAGAAAGTAAAATACCAACTACCCATGGGTTGAATAAATGTTTGATAAGTTCAATGAATATCATTTCATTATCAGCACTAACAACGCCTGCTTGGTCTGGGTTCTTTTGGAAATAACTAATACCTAAATAACCAATAGTAACGGCACCACCAAGACATAATGCCATCCAAGTCATTCCAATTCTTCTTGCGTTACGCATTGTTTTTACGCTATCAGCAGCCATAAAACGCGCAAGGATATGAGGTTGACCAAAGTATCCTAATCCCCATGCAGCAGCACTGATGATTGCAATAAGTTCAACGTTATGAGTAAAGCTTCTATAAGGGATTGAAGTCAATAATGATGCTTGTTCTGTATAAGTAATGATAGAATCCCAACCTCCCATGTGTAGAATAATCATAACAGGAGTTAAGATTAATGCAAATAACATCAATGACGCTTGAATCGTATCACTCCAGCTAACTGCTAAAAATCCACCAATAAAAGTATATGCAATGGTTGCTAACGCTCCCAAGTATAAAGCATTTATGTATTCCATCTTAAATAGAGTTTCAAATAATCTTGCACCAGCTACCATACCAGAAGCACAATAAATAGTGAAGAAGAATAAGATGGTAATAGCAGCTACGGTTTTTACGACCTTCCCGTCGCTACCAAATCTGTTGTGGAAAAAGTCAGGTAAAGTAAGTGCATTGTTGTTTACCTCTGTATGTACACGTAATCGTCCAGCTACAAGTTTCCAATTGTAATAAGCTCCAATAAGAAGTCCAATAGCAATCCAGCTACGAGACAATCCAAATTTGTAGATATCTCCAGGTAGTCCCATTAGTAGCCATCCAGACATGTCTGATGCTCCTGCAGAAAGTGCAGTTACTAATGGTCCAAAACTACGACCTCCTAATATGTAATCAGAAAAGTCCTTAGTGCGTAAGTAAGCTATTATTCCAATCCCTAAAACTGCAACCAGATAGATTGAGAAGGTAATAATAGTTGGGTCTAAATTATTAAGCATGTTGTTGTGAATTATGTTTTGTTAAAAATATGCAAATTTTTCTTATTTAGATGTTAATGCTAAAAATAATTCAATAAAAACATTATTTAAGCTCAATAATTGTCTTTTTCGTAATAACTAAATGAAGTATTAGTATTTGATTTTTAAATGGTTAGGTCGTTTGATTAATATTTTATAGAAATAAGTTTTTTTTCAATTAAGAGTTGAGTTAGGAGTTTAATAATTGAGAAAATGAATAATAAGTCATTTTTTACAGCTCTTTTGTTAGTACTCTAAAAGGAAAAGGTTATTTCAAATAAAGACAATGAGAATTGATTTTATAGAGTTAAAAAATAGAATTGGAGGAACTAAATCTTG
>JASLGC010000263.1 GCA_030150335.1 Flavobacterium sp. | reverse complement strand
CAGTTGTATGAGGCATTTGCTTATTTATTGACATGCGTAATTCTATATTTGGTTTACAAGAAAGGCAATTTAAAGTCAAATGGTATTATCTTTAGTCTATTCCTTATTTTGATGTTTACAGCGCGTTTTGTGTTGGAGTTTTTCAAGGAAGACCAAGTTGCATTTGAACAAGGAATGTTATTGAATATGGGGCAATGGTTGAGTGTTCCGTTTATTGTAATCGGAGTTCTGTTGTTGGTATTTCATAAACAATTACTTAAGATAACAACTTACTCTTCAGTAAATTTACAAGCGAAATAAGATAATGATTTACAAATTATAAATACTAAAAAGCGATGTTGTCAAATACAGTCCACAATTATTGGAGTTCAATAATGATGAGTGGTAAAATAGTTTACATAGATGAATTGTTTACTTTGGTTATTAATGCAAGTTTAGAAGAATCACGTCAAGTAATGATGGTAGAAATGCCTAATAAACACACATTAGCCGTAGTTTCATCAAAAGTCGCTGGAAAGTTAGACTTGGTTAATGTCAATGAATTTTCACAAGGGATATTCCGTCAATTATTAGCTGTTAATGGTGTGTTATTGGAAACTCCTGTTGAGGTATTCTATTTTTCTGAAAATGAAAAGGCAAGAATGCTAACACAAGCTATTTCGGGTGATATAAGACCGCTATCAGCTGCTGATAGTGATTGTGTAAATGGGTTTTTAAAACAAGTTTCTGAAGAAGCGAAATTGGTTTCAGAAATAGATGTAACAAATGATTTTCTGTATGGCTGTTTTGAGAAAGGAGAATTGATGTGCTTGGCAAGTGGTAGTGTTTGGAATGATAGCCCATTTACAGATGTGAGAGTGGTTACAAAAGAAACGAATCAAGAATTTGGGATTGCTACTAATGTAGTGAAAGCGTTATGTGCAGCTGTAATAGCTAATGGGGGAGAGCCTCAGTTGCGTTGTTTAGTAGATAGTGATGCTGCACTTGGAGTAGCAGATGCTGTAGAGTCTACCCCGTTTGGTAAATTAGAAATTGCTACGTTGTAAACGTAAATAGCTATAAAAAGTAAAAGCCTCTACTTCTTTTTAAGTAGAGGCTTTTTTATGATGTATTATTCTGCAGAATAATCGTCTAACATGGCAAGAGATGGTACAAAGTATAAAGTACCTGTTTTTGCTGTACTGAAATCTAATATTCTATCGTAGTTTCCAACAGGATCACCGATAAACATGTTTTCAAGCATTTTCTTAGTTGTACTGAACGTACTTGCATAAGAAATGAAATAAGTACCTGCTTCTCCTTTAGAAGGATTAGCAAATGGCATATTTGCTCTTATGATTTTTAGCTCATTTCCGTCTTCATCTTCAATAGCAGTTAATGACGAGTGAGAGTTAGAAGGTTTTACGTCTTCTTCCATTTCAATGTCAGTTGCTTTATATCTACCAATTACTTTTTCTTGATCTTCCGTAGATAGTTTGTTCCAATTAGTCATGTTGTGAATATACTTCTGAACAAATAAATAGCTTCCTCCATTGTAAGCAGGATCATTATCACGTACCACACCAAAGTAATCTCTATCTTCATCAGTAGGGTTCTCAGTACCATCTACAAATCCGATGATAGCTCTTCCATCCCAATATCTGAATCCTTGTACCTCTTCTAAACAATCTGCGATAGGAATTAATATTTCAGCTAATGCAGCGGCCATATCAAAACAGATAGCAGGATTAATAGCACTTAGGTGGAAATGTAAATCACCTTCTGTAGAAACAGCAGTGTGTTTTTCTCCTTTAATTTCTTCAAAAGGTTTAAATTCTTTTGGAAGAGGAGTAGGTAAGCCTAATTTTAACCAAGCGTTGTAACCAACTCCCATGATGCAACTTGTTTTAGCATCAGGAATACGGATTTTAAATGAATTGTTTAAGTTGTTTACCAATCCACAAAGTTTTTCAAAAGCAGGTTTAACATCAGCACCTTGTTTAAACTTCCAAACTGAAAAGATGGTATTCTTATTTGGATAATCAGTAACACTTTGCGGTTTATTCATTTTGTTTTCCATTGAAATAAAATTGTTTTATCGGTTATACTTATTTATTAAACAAGACCTCTACCTTGATAGGAGGGATGACTTACATTGACAAGTAATGCCCTTGTTTATTTTAACTAAAGTATAAAAGTATTTATATTTTTTTGGCTATGCTATTTTTAGGAGAAAATAATGTTTTTTAAGGGGGGAAGATGATTTTCTTAATCTATTATCCTTCTGAAGGAAGAGAGGGATATGCTAAGGAGCAATTCGACTACAATACTTCGTTTCATAAAGATTACGTTGTGATACTTTGTAATATATTTTCAGAGCTTTAATAAAGTGAAAAATTTACAAAAACATTTTCAGGTTGAATTATTCAATATCAGTAAGTTTTCCTATTTGCCTAAATAAAAATATTGTGAAATCATTGTTATGACTATTATAAATAATAAAGTACAATTTTAAATGTATTGAGTCCAATTTTGGTTTAGTCTTCTTTTTAGTTTTAACTGGAAAGGAGGCTAATAAATCTGAAAAGTATAAGCGTACTAAAACAAATTGTCTTTTTCATAATATAAAGTTGTAATAAGACCTTCTAAATATTGGATTTTGAATTTTATAATAATTGAAAAAGTAGTAATTAATAGATATTCAATAATTGTCCTTATTGATATAGTTTTTTAAAGAGAGGAAAGGCTGGATTATATATTTCGTGGAAAAAATAAAAGAGCTACAACTGATTTATTGTGTTAAAATAAGGTTCAATTTATTGGATTATATAGAGTATTACTCCTTGTTACCAGATTTAACAATTTGATACAATATATTAGCAACGTGGTAATGTAGATATTAATTGTGAAATTTTTTGATTGAGAAATTAGAGAATAATATAGTGAATATTTATTTTGATTATCAAAAGCCTTATTGGTAGGATGGATGCTTTATCAAGTAATAATATTGAAAATAAATACACCTGTTAAAATTATTCATCTATTGAAATTATGTTATTTTAAGTTTTTATTTGATTTTTATTATTTTTTTTTGAGTGTTTTATTTCAAATTAAATTGAAAAATGACGTTTTTTGACTATTTTATATGTGTTTATATATTTTATTATTTGCGTGTATTTTTATTTTTTAACATGTAATTTATATATTTTTTAGATTTTTAA
>JASLGC010000178.1 GCA_030150335.1 Flavobacterium sp. | reverse complement strand
CAACAGGTTTAAGTTCAGATACATAATCATTAGAAAATCTATATCCTATACATTTTTCACCTGTTATGTAATGATTATCTGTTTCAATAATACCACATTCAATAAGGTATTCTAAATAAGATTTGTAATCCTTTACTTTTTTTTGCAATAATACACTACTTATACGTGTATATCCGTTTTCTTCCTCCTCTTCATTTATTCTTATTGCATTGATTAAGTGTAAGATATACACAAAACAATCCCTATGATAAGCAAATTCGGGAGGATTTCCTTCTAAAACACCATCTATATCCACTTTTTCAGGAATATAGAGTGTCCATGCCTTTATTAAGGGCAACCCATTTCTACTAAAACGAGTAGTACCATCTCTTTTAGTATCTATTTGATTAAAGTGCAAATTTAGTACTGCTTGCACTTGGAAGGTTTCTTCCATTATCCCCTTCCATAAAAATGAAAGAGAAATTTCCTCTAGGTTCAAAAACCCATCAGGCACCTCTTGCAAGGTGAGTGGAATCTTCTTTTATAAAGAAACTAGTTCAATATAAAACCTTCTAATCATACTATTCTTGAAAATACAAAAGAGTAAAACTCTTATAAATCAGAATATACAATTGTAAAACCTATAAAATATTTGAATTGAATCAGAGAGAAGAATCACTACTCTGATTTTTTTAAAGAAAAGAAAGAAGATCACTATTCTTTTTTTAAATATAACACAAGACTATAAGGTCTGCTGTTAAAGCAAGTACAAAGTTAAAACAAAAAATAATTAACAACCAAATCTAAATTTAAAAAATATGCAAATCAGACAATCAGAAAGAAAAAGAGCCAAAATTAAAATGGCTCTACAAGGAACAGCTGGATCAGGGAAAACCTATTCTTCCCTACTCCTAGCTAAAGGAATAACACAGGGAGATTTATCCAAAGTAGTTATTATTGACACAGAAAATGGAAGTGCAGATTTATATGCTCATTTAGGAGCTTATAATGTATTACAACTGCAACCTCCATATACACCTGAGAACTATATTCAAGCTATTGAAGTTTGTGAATTAGCTCAGATGGAAGTTATTATTATAGACAGTATTTCTCATTGCTGGGATGAACTACTAGACTTTCATTCTAAACTAGCTGGAAATTCTTTTGCTAATTGGGCAAAAGTAACTCCTAGACAAAAGAGTTTTATAGATAAAATACTCCAATGCTCAGCTCATGTTATTGCAACTATGAGAACTAAGCAAGACTATGTATTAAATCAAAAAGATGGTAAATACATACCTGAGAAAGTAGGGTTAAAAGCAGTACAAAGGGATGGCTTAGATTATGAGTTTACCCTTGTATTTGACCTAGACATTAAACACTTTGCTATTTCATCTAAAGACAGAACTAGCCTATTTATGGGTAAACCTGAATTTATTATTAATGAAGCAACAGGTAGGAAGATTCTAGCATGGTGCAATACAGGTAGACTTATCTCAGAAAATGACAACCTACTTACTAAAATAGAAGCGTGCCAATCTGTACAAGAACTTTTAGTGTTATACAATCAAAATCCCAAAGCACAGAGTGAACTAAAACCCAATTTTGAAAAGAAGAAAGCACAACTTTTCACATTAACTAACCCTCAAAACTTTAATCCCAATGGACAATTTAATTACAACTAGTATTTCTACTAACATAATAGAACAAATAAATAGAGGCAATCCCTCAGGATTCTATAGTATTCCTCAGGAAATAAGAAATCCTCAGATAGAATATTATGAATTTACAAATCTACCTGTATATGAACATAAACCCTTTATTGAAGCTAATACACAAGAGATTGATTTAAGTGTATTACAACAAGATTGTATTATCCCTGTATTCTCTAAAGACAATGAAAAGACCATAGCACACCAAGAATTCATTGAAATAGCTCTTGAATGTGCTTCTCTAGCATTTCCTACTCATTCCTTTAGTTCATCTGAAATTAGAGTATCTCATCAAATTAAAGGAAGAGTACCTGAAGCAATTCACAAAAATGCCAAAGACCTCTTAGAACATGAAAAGACTCAGTATTTTGAAAGAATGGCTTTCATTATTAAAATACCTAGTATTACAGAAACTATTAATGGAAATGAGCTGTGTTTAACTCTAGGAGGAGTGAGAGCTTATAACCAAGAGAATTTATACAACAAGAAATCTTTTGAGAAATTCAAATTCTTTATTGGGTTTCAAAATTTAGTCTGCTGTAATTTATGTGTGAGTACAGATGGATTTGTATCTGAGATGCGTGTTAGTTCTTATCAAGAGTTACAAGCTAAGATTTTAGAAGTAATACTAAACTACAAAGCTGAGAAGCATTTAAAAGGGCTCAGAGACTTTACTAATTACTCTATTACTGAAAGTAAATTTGCTCAGCTTATAGGGAAAGCTAGACTATACAATCACTTACCTAAATCCACTAAATTAGAACTACCTGAGCTAACCTTTAATGATGGGCAATTCAATACTATTGCTAGAGATTTTTATCAGGATGATAGCTTCTGTAAAGATCCAGATGGAGATATTAATCTATGGAGTGTATTCAACCTCTTTACTCAGGCTAATAAAAGCAGTTACATTGATACTTTCTTAGAAAGAAATCTCAATGCTTATGATTTTAATCAAGGGATTTGTAAAGCTTTGGATGGTGATAAGGGGTATCAGTGGTTTTTGAGTTGAAAGAGGGGATTTACATCCCTTCTTTTTCTTAAAAATGTTTTTTTTATTTTAACATTTTAAAACACTCACTTTTATACTCGTCTATACTCATATTGCTTTTATCAAAAAATGTATCTAAAATTTCTAAATACCTCTCATCAGTACATGTTACATATTTCTTTGCTTG
>JASLGC010000356.1 GCA_030150335.1 Flavobacterium sp. | reverse complement strand
GGTTGTCGTAATTTAGGGTTAATCGGTCAGTTTGTAGAAACTAAAAACGATGTGGTATTTACAGTGGAAAGCTCTGTGAGAACAGCGCGTATTGCAGTTTATGAGTTATTAAATGTCAATAAACAAGTACCAGATATTTCCCCTTTACAGTACGATATCCGTCATTTACTCAAAGCTGTAAAAGCATTAAATGATGATAAAGGATTTAAAGGAGAGAAGATATTGAGTAGAATATTAAAAGGAACATATTATGAACACATCTTGCCATTAGGAGAAGAAGACCACGAAGAACCAGAGTTATTTTTCTTAGAATATTTGAGTCGCTTTGGCGACTGGATTAATGGCAAATAAGACTTGTTTTCTTAAAATAAGAGAATATTTGTTGTTTTTGACTCTTTTATGAGTAGAAAAGGAAGTTATTTTATATTGAAATAACTTCTTTTTTATGTGTATTTTCTTCCTAAAATAAAAAAAATATGTATTTTTTTTAAAAAAAAGTTATTGTGATTTTTTTACCATAAAAACATTTAGGATTAACTCTGTATTTTTATAGTTTAACTTATTGTAATTGAGTTAGTTGGGATTATTTTGTGTGTTAAAAAAATAGACGTGTTTTACAGTTGTCTTTTTATGCGTTTTTGTTAGTAATTGAATGATTTTCTTGTTGATTTTTAAATTTTCTCAAGAGAAGTCAGTAGGATATGTAAATTTAATTTATACATTTGTCAAACAAACAAGAACAAAAATGAGAAATACAGTTGTCATCCCATCAATTATTATTGCAGTCGTGATTATCACAAGTGCATAGGGATGCTATAACTTTATTTTTAAAAAATATATAGGCCTCCCGAGAAATCAGGAGGCTTTTTTTATAACTATAATTCAACAATTATGAACTCATATATCAACTCTATTATCGTCATTATTATTGTGAACTCGCATTGATGAGATAGGCTGGTATTGACCAAACTAAAAGCCCTTCTCATCCATTGAGAAGGGCTTTTTTTATTTAAATAAATATTACAATAACATATAAATCAACACATTATGAACTCATATATCAACTCTATTATCGTCATTATTATTGTGAACTCGCATCGATGAGATAGGCTGGTATTGACCAAACTAAAAGCCCTTCTCATTCGTTGAGAAGGGCTTTTTTTATTCGCTAATTAAAAATATAAAAGGAAAAAAGATATGTATTACAACAACGACACAGTAGTTTATTTAGACGGAGAATTCGTCAAGGCAACAGAATCATCAACTGATTTATACGGGCAAACGCTGCACTATGGCTATGGTGTTTTTGAGGGTATTCGCTCTTATAAAACAGACAATGGGACTCGTATTTTCAAAGCAAAAGAACACTACGATAGGTTGCGTAAATCCTGTGAGTTAGTCAATATTCCTTTTGACTTTACCACAGAGGAATTAGAAGCATTGACTTACGAATTGTTAGAAAAGAACAATTTCACTGACGCGTATATCCGCCCGTTGGTGTTCTGTAGTCCTAATATGAGTTTGACTAAACCAAATAATGTGTCGTTGATGATTTGCGCTTGGGAATGGGGAGCGTATTTAGGAGACCAACAATTGCGATTGCATCTATCATCTTATTGCCGCCCTCATCCACGTTCAGTTAAAATTGAAGCAAAGGTTTGTGGGCACTACGTCAACTCAGTATTAGCAACAAGTGAAGCTAAGGAGAAAGGATATGATGAGGCATTGCTTTTAGATAGCGATGGATATTTGGCAGAAGGTCCAGGTGCTAACTTATTCTTTGAGAAAGACGGGGTTCTTTACACTCCACAAACGGGAAACATCCTTCCTGGAATTACACGAGAAACAGTATTGGAACTGGCAGACGAACTTGGGGCTGAGGTGAGAGAGGGATTGTTCACATTACAAGATTTGTTGCAGGCAGACAAGGCATTTTACTGTGGTACCGCAGCAGAGGTTATTCCAATTGAATCCCTTGATAAGCATGTTTTTCCATTGAGTTGGAGTGAGTCGTTAGGCAAAAGATTACAAGAAAATTACGGACAATTAGTTAGAGAGAAACAATTACAAAAAGCAGTATAAAATGAAAGAGTTAAACAAATACAGCAAGACCGTTACACAAGATAAAACACAACCCGCCGCTCAGGCTATGCTATATGGAATAGGGTTAACGGAAGAGGATTTGAAGAAAGCCCAAGTAGGTATTGTTAGTATGGGTTATGAAGGGAATACGTGTAATATGCACTTGAACGGATTGGCGAAAGATGTAAAAGAAGGAGTAAAAAAAGCCGATTTAGTTGGGTTAATCTTTAACACAATTGGGGTTAGTGATGGCATCTCAAATGGTACAGAAGGGATGAAATACTCTTTAGTTTCCCGAGATATTATTGCAGATTCAATTGAGACAGTGGTATGTGCACAATGGTATGATGGAGTAATTGCTTTACCAGGTTGTGACAAGAATATGCCCGGTTCTATCATTGCAATGGGAAGGTTAAACCGTCCGTCTATCATGGTATATGGAGGAACTATCCACTCCGGTAAGTACAAAGGAGAATCCCTGAATATCGTATCTGCTTTTGAGGCACTTGGAAAAAAGTTTAACAACGAAATTTCCGATACTGATTTCAAGGGAGTTATCAAACATGCTTGTCCTGGTGCAGGTGCTTGTGGGGGAATGTACACGGCAAATACGATGGCCTCTGCTATTGAAGCATTGGGGATGAGTTTACCTTACAGTTCATCTAATCCTGCTTTGAGTGAGGCTAAGAAATTGGAGTGTTTAGCAGCAGGTGAGGCAATGAAAAAGTTGCTTGAATTGGATGTCAAGCCACGCGATATCATGACACGCGAGGCATTTGAGAATGCCATGACTATGGTAAGCGTATTAGGTGGTTCTACCAATGCTATTCTCCATTTAATCGCGATGGCGTATGCAGTAGATGTAACCTTAACGCTTGCTGATTTCCAACGCATTAGTGACCGTATTCCCGTATTAGCAGATTTAAAACCAAGTGGGAAATACTTGATGGAAGACTTGCATGAGGCTGGTGGCGTACCTGCAGTAATGAAGTACTTGTTGCAGTGTGGTTTACTTCACGGAGATTGTTTAACTGTAACAGGAAAAACGGTTGCCGAGAATTTACGAGATGTACCTGACTTGGCAGTAGGGCAACAAGTCATCAGAACATTGGAAAATCCAGTAAAGGCTACTGGGCATTTACAAGTGTTATATGGCAATCTTGCTGCGTTGGGTAGCGTAGCTAAGATAAGCGGAAAAGAAGGGAGTTACTTTCAAGGTCCAGCAAGAGTGTTTAACGATGAGTATGCAGTAATTGCCAGTGTTCAGAAAGGAGAAGTGAAAGAAGGGGAGGTGATTGTGATTCGCTATTGTGGACCTAAAGGCGGACCAGGAATGCCAGAGATGCTAAAACCTACTTCTGCTATTATGGGAGCTGGTTTAGGAAAGAGTGTTGCTTTAATAACCGATGGTCGTTTTTCTGGAGGAACACACGGTTTTGTGGTGGGACATATTACACCAGAAGCTTATGAAGGTGGGGCTATTGCCTTAGTGGAAAATGGAGATGTGATAACCATCGACGCAGAAAAGAATACACTAACATTAGACGTAAGCGACGCAGTATTAGCAGAGCGAAAAGCAAAGTGGGTTCAACCAAAATTAAAACATACGAAAGGGGTGTTATACAAATATGCACAACAGGTGGCGAACGCCTCAAAGGGTTGTATAACCGATGATATAAACGAATAATAAACGGGATGAAACAGACAAAACTATCAGGGGCACAGGCTGTAATACAATCGCTTTTACACGAGAAGGTGGATACCATTTTTGGATATCCAGGCGGGGCTATTATGCCTATTTACGATGCATTATATGATTTTATGGATAGCTTAAAACATATATTAGTAAGACACGAACAAGGTGCTATTCACGCAGCTCAAGGGTATGCGCGTACTTCTGGGAAGGCTGGTGTTGTGTTTGCTACATCAGGCCCAGGGGCGACAAACTTGATAACGGGATTAGCAGATGCGCATATTGATTCTACACCGTTGGTCTGTATTACAGGACAAGTAGCATCTCCTTTATTGGGAACTGACGCATTTCAGGAAACTGACATTATTGGGATTTCACTACCAGTGACAAAGTGGAATTACCAAGTGACAAAAGCAGACGATATCGCTAACGTTTTAGCAAAGGCATTTTACATTGCTCAGAGTGGTCGTCCTGGACCGGTGTTGATTGATATTACAAAAGATGCACAGTTTAGTTTAGTCGACTTCGCTTATGACAAGTGTAATTCTGTTAGAAGTTACGCACCACATCCTATAGTAGATATGTCGGCAGTAAACGAAGCTGCAAAGTTGATAAATCAAGCAAAAAAGCCTCTACTAATCATTGGGCAAGGAATATTGTTAGGAGAGGCAGAACAAGCATTATTAGCCTTGGTTGACAAGTCGGGAATGCCCACTGCATCTACTTTATTGGGTTTAGGAGCCTTGCCTAATACACACCCATATTTCGTTGGCTTGCTGGGAATGCACGGAGATTACGCTCCTAATATTAAGACCAATGAGTGTGATGTGTTAGTAGCAGTTGGGATGCGCTTTGATGACAGAGTAACAGGAGATGTTAGTCGTTATGCGAAACAAGCAAAAGTAGTTCACGTAGATATTGACGCGGCAGAAATCAACAAGAATATCAAAGCAGATGTAGGTGTTCACGGAGATGCCAAAGAAGTGTTGGACCTGCTATTACCCTTAGTAAATCAGAAGAGTCACACAGATTGGTTGGCTGAG
>JASLGC010000269.1 GCA_030150335.1 Flavobacterium sp. | reverse complement strand
GTCGTTTACAAAAACTTTATACATTTGTATTATGATTTTTAATAAAGAAACAGCACACAAGACGGCCGAATTACTTCTGCAAATTAACGCAATTAAATTAAATCCTAAAAATCCTTTTACATGGGCTTCTGGATGGAAATCTCCAATTTATTGCGATAATCGTATTACTCTATCATTTCCAGAGATTCGAAAATTCTTAAAAGAAGAATTTGCAAACAACATTATTAGCAAATATGGTAAGCCTGATGTTATCGCAGGTGTTGCAACAGGAGCTATTGGAATTGGTTTATTAGTAGCAGAAGCACTTGAATTACCTTTTGTTTACGTTAGACCTGAGCCTAAAAAACACGGTAGACAAAACCAGATTGAAGGACAACTTGAACCTGGAAAAAGCGTTATCGTAATTGAAGACTTAATTAGTACTGGAAAAAGTAGCTTACAAGCAGTGGAAGCACTTAAAGAAAATGGTACTAATATTTTAGGAATGGCTGCTATTTTTACTTACGAATTCCAAGTAGCTGAAGATAATTTCAAAAATGCGGGAGTTGAATTAACTACTTTAAGTAATTATTCTTCTTTATTAGAAAATGCAGTAAATCAAAAATACATCTCTGATAGCGATTTAGATACTCTACAAGAGTGGAGAAAGAATCCTTCAGAATGGAATCAATAAAAATTGACTAAAAACTAATCTATATGAACTTAGAAAGCACTAAAGTTAGAGTTCCTCAATCTGCTGAATATATTTTCAACGCCTTAAATGACGTGAAAAACTTTGAAAAATTAATGCCTGAATCAATTGCAAAATTTGAAGTAACAGGTGAAGATTCTTTCATATTCGCATTAAAAGGAATGCCAGAAATCAAACTTAAAAAGAAAGAGCAAACACCTCATTCTAAAATAGTTTTAGGAGCAGCAAGTGATAAACTTCCATTTACACTTACTGGAGATATTACTGAAGTTGATGCAAACAACACTGAAATCCAACTTCATTTTGAAGGTAGCTTCAACCCAATGATGGCGATGATGGTTAAAGGACCTATCGGTAAATTCATTGAAGCGTTAGCTGGAAACATGAATAAATTATAATAAAAAAGCCCGATTTAAAATCGGGCTTTTTTTATTTCTCTAATTCTACTTTATACTCTAACAAGGTAGGGTGTTCCATCAATTCTGTAAGTGAGAAAGTTTTTATAAACGACTTCCTATCTTCACTTATCTCTGCATCATCATAAGACACTTTTTTAATTGGTCTATCAAAATTCACAACTAACTTATAAGTAAAGAATCCCTCCATTCCACCTGCCTCTTTTTTGATTTCTTCTTTCTTCTTATCAACTTTTACCTTGCGTTCAAAAACATTCTTCTTAAAATGAAATTCTGCATTCTCAAAAAACATAGGTGTATTATTCATACTACCCTCCTTTTTTGAAGAATCTAAAGAACTTGTTGTTTTACTTATTTTATTAAGATTCTGAATTGAACTATTAAGCTCGTCAATTCCATTCGCTTTAAACTTGAGTGTAATATCTCCTATTGAATCATTTAAGGTAGCTTTAAATCGAATATTCTTTGTATTTTCAAATAAATCAGCATCAACTCTCATTATACTATCTTTCTTTGCTTTAGCATCTTTTTCATTTCTTAGTGATAAATCTAAGAACTCCTCCATAGACAACTCTTTCCCATTAATCGTATTCATAAAGTCATCACCTCCTGTAAAGCTACTCATTCCTCCTTGTGCTGATTGCAATAACTCAGAGAAATTAATACTATAATTAAATTCAAACTCTTCATTTGAACTCACATTTAATTCTTCCTTCATCTCACAAGATTGAAAGAATAACCCCATTCCTATTAATAATAAATAAACTTTCTTCATTTTATGTTTTTCTCAAAGTTATCAATTATTATCCTGTAAAGACTTTAATTTTAAGATATAATAGATAACAAAAATGACATTTTTCTATTATCTCGTACAAAAGCAACCTATTATTATTCTGTACTTTACCTCAACTTTAATAATAAAAACACTTTTTTAAGCTCTATTCTTATTTTATTCAAACACACATGAACTTAAAACTAATAACTTAATTATTAACAACTTACAATAGATAAAACATATATAAACTCCTTGAAAATTACTTCTCTTTTAAAAATTAATGACTAAATATTTGTTTTATCCGAAATTTTTATACAAAATTTGCAGTGAAATAAAGTTAAACCCTTAAACACGAAGAAAAAATGTTTGTACTAAATTATACTTCTACATCATTCATGTCAGCTAAAGTTGCTGGTATGCCTCTTCGCGCTACTTTTATATAGAAATATCTAATTTTTACATATAACAGAAAGCCCGAAGATATAATTCGGGCTTTTTTTTGTTTATTCCGGACCCTTTACGAAATATCCCCGAATTGACTTGTTGATACTAAAAATCAACAGTAAAATCATTGACTGACCAAGATTTTCAGTCAGTCATTATTGTCAATTTAACAAATACAATCATGGGAAGGAAACTTTCTGGGAAGGACTTCATACAAATAGGTTTTCCCAAAAACAATACAATAAACATTGCTTTAGGGCAAGTAAATAGATATAAGAAAAAAGAAAATAAAAACACCATACTTGATGAAGCTAAACAAGTACTTCTAAATCCTGAATCCTTTATGGGTGATGGTATATGGGGAAAAGTTGCTGAGAGTATGATTAAACAAGTTGAAGTCAAAAAACATCAACTAAACAATACAAGAGTTCCTTTCTCTATTTATGGAGAAGACGCAATTGACGAACAAACAAAATATCAATTGTTTACTGCTCTTAAATTACCTGTTGCAGTTACAGGGGCTTTAATGCCAGACGCTCATTATGGTTATGGTTTACCAATTGGAGGTGTTCTTGCAACTAATAATGCCGTTATTCCTTATGGAGTTGGTGTTGATATCGGTTGTAGAATGAGTTTATCCGTTTTTAATCTACCTGCTAATTTTCTGAAAGGAAAAGACCATCAGTTGATTAATATACTATCTGAACACACTAAATTCGGTATGTATGAAACGCATAAAACAAAAGTAGACCACGAAGTATTTTATAGGGATGAGTTTAAAAATATTCCTTTTGTAAAAGGCTTATTGGACAAAGCCTACAAACAATTGGGAACATCTGGAAGTGGTAATCACTTCGTCGAATTTGGAATAGTTCGATTAACAGAAACTAAACCAGAGTGGAAATTAGAACCAGGCGAATATATCGCTGTTCTGTCACATAGTGGTTCAAGAGGATTAGGAGCTAATATTGCTAAGCATTATACTTATTTAGCAACTAAGCAATGTCCATTACCAAGTAATGCACAACATTTAGCTTGGCTTGACCTCAACACACACGATGGACAAGAATATTGGTTAGCAATGAATCTTGCTGGTGACTATGCTAAAGCGTGTCACGATGATATCCACCGTAGAATAGCAAAGGCATTAGGTAAACAAATTGCCTTTACCATTGAAAACCATCACAACTTTGCATGGAAAGAAGTGATTAATGGACAAGAACTAATTGTTCATCGCAAAGGAGCTACTCCTGCAGCAGAAGGTCAATTGGGAATTATACCAGGTTCAATGACAACCAATGGTTTCATTGTAGAAGGACTTGGTAATGAAAACAGCTTAAACTCTGCTTCTCATGGAGCAGGACGATTACATTCGCGAAGTACTTGTAAACAACAATTTACTAAAAGCGATGTGAAAAAAGCTATAAAAGATGCCGGCGTACAATTAATTGGAGGAAGTGTGGACGAAGCCCCAATGGCTTACAAAGACATTAATGCAGTTATGCAGGCACAAGAAGAATTAGTAAAAGTATTGGGAACCTTCACTCCTAAGTTTGTAAGAATGGATAAGTAATTATGGCAAAAGTTATTCAGATTACATCAGGAAGAGGTCCTAAAGAGTGTGATTTTGCCGTTACTAAAATTGCACAACTTTTTATAGACGACGCAGTCAAATCCAATATTAAAGTTAATCCAATATCGGATGATTCTGATGCACATGGCGCATCAGTCTTCATCCAAATCAAAGAAGCGTCAGAGGATGTTAATGACTTTTTAAAGTCATGGTTAGGTACGGTGTTATGGATTTGTGAAAGCCCATTTAGACCAAACCACAAAAGAAAGAACTGGTACATTGGTATTTTCTTGATGGCGAAAGAGGATACAGAAAACAAACTTGAAGGTGAAATTCACTATCAAGCAGTACGAAGTTCAGGAGCAGGCGGACAAAACGTCAATAAAGTCAGCTCCGCAGTGAGGGCTACTCATCTTGAAACAGGTATTACTGTTTTGGCAATGGATAGTAGGTCGCAACATCAAAACAAAAAATTAGCTACAGAAAGGCTCTATCAAAAACTTCAATTAATGGCATTAAAAGAAGTAGAAAAAGAGGAGCAATTGACTTGGCTTAACCAAACAAAAGTAGAAAGAGGAAATCCTATTCGAACTTTTCTTGGCATAAAATTTAGAGATAAATAAAAAACGGGTGGTTAAATTATTAACCACCCGTTTTATTTTATTCTATAAAAACCCGATATTAAACTAACTCCGCACTTAATCCTGCATCTAAAAGTTGCAAGCAAAGTGGTTTTAGCTTTTTAAACTCTCCTGTTTTTACAGTGCATTTTCCTTTGTAATGAACTAAAATAGCACATTGCTCCGCTTGTTCAGACGTATGCTTACAAACCTTAACAAGAGTTTCTATCACATGATCAAATGTATTCACATCGTCATTATAAAGTACTATTTCACTATCGCCATTTAACAATTCTGAAACGTCTACTTTTTCTTGAACTTGTTCCTGTGTACTCATAATTAACTATTTTAATAATCTAAAAAACTACGCTTTTACGAATTTCAAAGATACCCAATTATTTTTTTCTAATTGTTTTTCGAAAACTAAACCTTTTTCCTCTGCACATTTTTGAATAGCAGCAACATCCTCTGTATAGAATCCACTGAAGTATATTTCGCCTCCTTTATTCAAACAAGCGATGTACTTATCCATATCGTTCAACAAGATATTGCGATTGATATTTGCTAATACAACATCGTAAATAGGCTCTCCTTTTAAGATAGAAGCATCTCCTTCATAAACAGTAATATTCTCACAATTGTTGCGCTGTGCATTCTCTAATGAATTGATGTAACACCAATTGTCAATATCAATTGCGTCTACTTTCTCAGCACCACGCATTGAAGCTAAAATTGCTAAAATTGCAGTACCACATCCCATATCCAACACATGCTTGCCTTTCATGTCATTCGTTAAGATTTGGCGAATCATCATAAATGTAGTTTCATGATGTCCTGTTCCAAAGCTCATTTTAGGTTCGATTACAATATCGTATTCTGCTTCTGTTTTTGCGTGAAAAGGCGCGCGAACATAACATACCCCATCAACATCAATTGGGTCAAAATTCTTTTCCCATTCTTCATTCCAATTAACTTGAGCAATTTCTTCCTTGCGGTAAGTGATAGTAAATTGATCTGATTGAAGAATAAAAATATCTTCTAAAATTTCTGGAGTCCACAAGCTTTTCTGAACATATGCGCTTACTCCTGTTGCAGTCTCTTCAAAACTTTCAAACGCTTTTTCACCTAATTCTGCAATTAGAATTTCTGTTCCTACTTCTTTTGGGTCTACATTAAAATGATAGGCAATATATACCATATACTATTGTTGTTATTTATTTAACCATTTGATAACATTAAGTTTACCTTGAATTGAAAATTAAAACTTAATTATGTACAAAACTAATGCTATTTTTGCATTATAATACAATACTCTATGAAAAAGCTTTTACTAGCACTTTTACTTGGTCTACCGTTCCTGGTTTCTGCCCAAGAAAACACTCTTGAAAAAGAAACCAGGACAAACGATGTTAAACTAGAGCAATTACCATATTATAGTTATGGTAAAGGGATTGGGATGACTTCCCCCGACAGTATTTTTAAACTAAATCTTAGATTTAGAATGCAAAATAGGATTACAGCATATAGTAATCAAGACGAAAAAGCAACATTTGAAGGTGAAATCAGGCGTCTTCGCTTGCGTTTTGATGGTTATGTTGGTAACCCAAAATTTTTATATGTAGTACAGTTATCATTCGCTCCAGGCGATGTTGGTAAATCTGCGAATGGCGACCCGCCTAAAATTATCCGTGATGCTGCGATGACTTACCGTCCGAATGAGCATTGGAACTTCATATTCGGACAAACAAAACTTCCTGGTAACAGACAACGTACCAACTCTTCTGGTGCTTTACAATTGACTGACCGCTCTATCAATAACGCTAAGTTTAACTTGGATAGAGATTTTGGTGTACAGGCATACTACCTAAACGAGAAAAAAAATGACTTCGGTTATATCATTAAAACAGCCATTTCTACTGGACACGGAAGAAACTGGACTGGTAAAGAAAGTGACAGCTATGCTTTAACGGGTAGAGTTGAATTATATCCTTTTGGTAAATTTACAAATGGCGGTGCTTTTTTTGAAGGTGATCTTGCCAGAGAAGTTAAGCCTAAACTAATGCTTGCCAGTACATTCTCTCACAATAATAATGCACAAGCTTCACAAGGTCAGTTAGGTAATAAACTTTTAGAAGATAAATCGTTTAATGCCCTTTTCTTTGATGGTATTTTCAAATACAATGGATGGGCAGGGATGGTATCTTACATGAGTAGATCACTAAGCGATGCAATTTCTTATGAAGATAGAAATGATTTAACAAAGGACTTTGCTTATGTATTTGCTGGACATGGACTTGATTACCAAATGAGTTATATATTCCCAAGTAATTACGAGCTTATTGGTCGTGTTTCTACACAAACAATGAAGAAACAATTATACGAACAATTGAATCTACCAAACACAACACAATTTACATTAGGAGCTACTAAATACCTATGGGAGCACGCATTTAAAATTCAAGCTGAATTTACGTACGAGCGCCAAGATATTATTAACAATCCTATCAAAAACAATTGGTATTTTAGAATGCAGTTCGAAATGGGAATCTAATAAAACATTATTATAGTTAACCTATATTTTGGAAATTATTTTCTAAATTAATTAACTATGTTTTAATACTTTATATAACCTACTATTACTTTTAAATTCAGTATTATTTGATTAAATTTGAAGTAGAATTCAAATGTAAAATCAGAAAGTATGAAAAATTTAATTGTAGTAGTAGGTTTTATTTTTGCCTTATCACTATTTAGTTGTGGCAAAAAAAATGAAAATGCAAATGTTACAGTAGAACAGAATGACTCTAAGAATGCGGTAACAGCTGAAGACAATGAATTTAGAATTATTGAACAAGAGAAAGTAGATAACCTAAATAAAGCTATTACTGAGAAAAAATTAGCATCTGTAGATGCTATTATGCAAGAGTATTCTCCAGAAGATAAAGGAGCAGAAGGAAACTACACTTATATAATTACACAAGCTAAAACAGACAACCCTGACGTTATTATCCTTTCTTTATTAGAAGATGGACGTATGGATGACTCATTAAAAGCTGTAAAAGTAAATATGGAGTTAGAAATTAAGGACGGAAATTATAAAGTTTTATCTATTAAAGAAAGCTACCAATGCTGGAAAAATAGAGGACACGAAGATTGGGCTGCAGATTTCTGTAGTTAATCGTCAAATTGACCAGTCCTATAAAAACGATACAGGATTAATAATATAAAAAGAAAACGCCAAGTGTACACTTGGCGTTTTTTTATTCTGCTTTAGCTTCTTCAGCACCTTTAGCTTCTTCGTCTCTTTTTCCAATATTCATATTTGGAAATTTCTTTTGAATAGATTTCAATGCAAACTCATTAATTTCATTCATCGCTTCTGGTGAAGGTAATTTCATAGTTTCAGCATTGTGTTTTAATACTTCTTCTAATAAAATTTGTGTTCTTAATAATTGAAAGTTTAAATCAATTATTTCACCAGCTACATCAATGTCTCCTAATTTCATCCTTGTTTATTTTAATTTATTAATTCTTTCTGACAGAAATCAAATTTAACAAACTATTCCAAAACAAAAACTATTTAAACGTTATTCTTTGAAAAAATAACTCAATTCTTGACGTAAATTATATCGAGAAGACATTACCTCTCCATAAGCACCTGCTGATCGTATCGCTATGAGATCTCCACGCTTTAATGGAGGTAAGATTACATCTTTCCCAAAACAGTCGCTACTTTCGCAAATTGGTCCAACAACGTCGTATTTTCTTGTCTCAATTTCTTCATCCTCATCAACGAATTTATCTGACAACAACTCTACTTTGTGATATGCTTGATACAATGCTGGTCGCAATAATTCTGTCATACCTGCATCCAAGATTGCAAAGTTCTTTTTAATTCCTTCTTTTATGTATAGTACACGGCTGATTAGCGTTCCGCAATTAGCCACTAAAGACCTACCAAGCTCAAAGTGGACTTGCTGATTTTCTCTTAAATCTAAAAATTGGTGAAACAAATAAAAGAAGTTAGAAAAGTTTACAATTGCTTCCTCATCTGGCTCTGCGTAGTTAATCCCCAATCCCCCTCCTAAATTTAGGATTGGAATATGATGTCCTCTTTCATAAAACCAAGTATTCCACTCATTCACTTTTACACATAGGCGTTTGTACACATTCAAATCCGTAATTTGAGATCCAACGTGAAAATGAAGCCCTACAAACTCTAAAAACTCATTATCTGAAATAATTTCCACACATTCATCTAAATGATGCATCATTATCCCAAACTTGTTCTCATCTAATCCAGTCGTAATATAATGATGTGTTTTAGCATCTACATTTGGATTGATACGCAAAGCAATACGCCCAACTAATTCATTTTCCTTTGCTAATTCACCAATCACACGCAGTTCTTGAATAGATTCAACATTAAATGATAATATGCCATTTTTCAAACCTGTCAAAATCTCCTTATCCGTTTTTCCTACTCCAGCAAAAACAACTTCCTCTGCCTTAAATCCATGCGCTATCGCACTTTCAATTTCATTACCACTTACACAGTCGGCTCCAAAACCAAATTTGCTTATTTCTTGTAGTACTCGTGGATTATTATTAGCCTTAACAGCATAGTGAATATGATAACCATATCTATCTGCCGCTGTTTTTGCAACTGATAGCGTTTCTCTTAATAGTGGTAAATTATAAAAATACAGTGGTGTACTTTCCCCTCCTAACTTACCGATAATATTTTTAGTCATAATTATTTTCCCTCAATTAAAATAATCTGTTATGTAATGATCTAAGTGCTTCTATTTTATGTTTTGCTGGTACAAGAATAGAGATATTGTGTTCACTTCCTCCATAAGAAATCATGCGAATTGGCATGTGTTTCACAGCCTCTGAAACAATAGTAGCGTGCCCAAGTCTATTATTTCTAAAATCTCCTACGATACAAATAATTGCCAAATCACTATCTACCTCAACAGTACCAAAGTAATTTAACTCCGTGATAATTTGATCCAAATATTCCGTTTGATCTATAGTCAATGATACAGCAACTTCAGAAGTTGTAATCATATCAATAGGTGTTTTATATCTTTCAAAAACTTCAAAAACTCTTCTCAAGAAACCATAAGCCAACAACATTCGAGAGGAATTAATACGAATCGCTGTAATCCCATCTTTAGCTGCAATTGCTACAATCTGATCGTCATTCTGTGAATCACCTGATATCAATGTACCTGGTGCTTTCAAATCCATCGTATCTAACAATCTTACAGGAACATTAAATCGTTGAGCCGGAAAAACACTTTGAGGATGCAAAATCTTCGCTCCAAAATAAGCTAACTCTGCTGCTTCATCAAAGCTTAAATCTGCAATTGGTTTTGTATTAGGAACAAATCGTGGGTCATTATTGTGAAAACCATCAATATCAGTCCAAATCTGAATTTCCTCTACTTGCAATACCGCACCAATTAAAGACGCCGTATAATCCGACCCTCCTCTTCTAAGGTTATCAATTTCTCCAAAAGCATTTCTACAGATATACCCTTGCGTGATAAACAACGTTTCTTCAGGATATTTTCTAAGCTCTAATTCCAATTGACTTTTGATATACTCTAAATTAGGCTCTTGTTCTTCATCAATACGCATAAAATCAAGCGCTTGTAATAGAGCAGAACTAATGCCTTTCTCTTTTAAATAAAAGTGAAATAGTGTAGTTGACAAAAGTTCTCCTTGAGCTAATACAATTCTTTCTTCAATTGGAGTAAACAAATCATTACTCAAACTTTCCAGAAGGTTAAAATGTTGTGTAATTACTTCTTCACCTATCTGAAGTCCTTCTTCAGTTTTAAACAATTGCTTTATGAAAGTTTTATATGTAGCAAATAGTTTATCTATTAATTCCTTAGCTCCTTCCTTATCTCCCTTAGCGTATAATTCAGAAATACCTACTAATGCATTAGTAGTTCCTGAAACAGCAGACAACACCACCAAGTGTTTATCACTCGCCTGGGATTTAATAATTGGCAACAATTGCTCCATTCTCTCTGGACTTCCTACTGAAGTCCCCCCAAATTTTAAAACTTTCATAAAATTAATTTGTTAATGAATAAACGAATAAAAAAAGGGGCTTGTCGTGATGACAAGCCCCTTCTGTATATATCTTAATTTATACCATAGGAAAGCCGCTCACGATCTCTTGCGTAAGTACTGTTTCTTTCCCTTCTTTATAACTGATATAAACATTTTCTCTTTTTTATCTACCACAAATATAAATACTTTATTCAATAAACAATTACAAATCAACTATTTTAAACAAAAAAAAGATGAAATAACTCCGACTTCATCTTTTCTAACAATTACAAAAAATCATTATTAACTAATTTTAGTAAAAAATAATTCAAACAATAATTTCATTTATTTCTGCTATTCAGCCCCTTCTTTCTCTGCCCTTCTATCCGCTTCCGAGGCCGATTCAGCTTTACCATATTTCCAATATGAATAAGCATTTAACTCCTCTCTATCCCACTTGCTCTCTTTTCTCAAAAAGTTTCTCAACTCCTTCACCGTTGAAAACTCAGCAGCAACATAACCAAACTTTGACGACACAAACTCTTTCTCCTTTACTAACTCCATAACATTAGCAGCCAAAACTGAATTTTGTCCTGGTGTTGGATTTACGATCCATTGTATGTTCAATACTGCCTCCGTTTTTAAATCCTGAATATCTTCTTCACTTTGGACTTCAATAAAAGCATCAACACTCACTCCCTTTGGTAAACTTTCTAAAATAGCACCAAGCACTGGAATTGCTGTTGCATCACCAACTAATAAATACCAATCTACAAGAGGGTATAATTCACTTGCATCACCCCCCATAGCAACACCTATCTCATCTCCTATTTCAGCATTAATTGCAAAATTTGATGCAGGACCTTCATCGCCATGCGCTACAAAATCAATATACATCTCCTTTTTCTCCAAATTAATTCCCCTATGCGTATAAGTACGTACAGTAGGTTTAATCGCAGCATCCATTGGTACCCATGCTCTTTTTTCAAAATCAAACTCAGGCAAATAAACCTTATCACACCCTTCTGGAGCAATGAAAATTTTATTATTCACACCTATTGTTGCATTTTTAAACACCTCAACATCTGTTCCTCCTACCGTCAATCGGACATAGTGAGGAGTGATATACTCTCTATTTTTTAATACTAATACTTTACGCTGTATATTCGCTTTTTTTGACATTTATAATATCTTATTCATTAATACCCATTTCATTTATCTGAATCGGTACATAAAGCAAAGATAACGCTTTATTTAGAATAATTATAAACAATAAGCTTTTATACTATCATAAATAACCATATCTTACTGTCTAATAGATGTATTAAAATTTATATAAGAAAATGTAAAAAAGCACTTTAAACTAAAAAATGTTTCTACTCTCGTTGATTAATTTCTATTTTTGCTAAAAATATATTAAGACATGCTAATTATAGGAATAGCCGGAGGAACTGGAAGTGGTAAAACAACAGTAGTTCACCAAATTATGAATGAACTGCCTGAAACTGAAGTAGGCGTTATTTCACAAGATTCATACTACAAAGCAACCGACAATCTATCTTTAGAAGAGCGTACTTTAATCAACTTTGATCACCCAAGATCAATAGACTTTGAATTATTAGTAAAGCATTTAAGAGAATTAAAAGAAGGGAACAGTATTAATCAACCTGTTTATTCTTTTGTGAAACACAACCGTACTGACGATTATGTACTTACTCATCCGAGAAAAGTAATGATTGTAGAAGGTATTTTGATTTTATGTCACCCTGAACTTAGAGACATGTGTGATATTAAAATATTTGTTCACGCTGACTCTGACGAGCGTTTAATTAGACGTCTAAAAAGAGATATAGCTGACAGAGGACGTGATATGATCGAAGTTTTAAGTCGTTACCAAACTACTTTAAAACCAATGCACGATCAATTTATTGAGCCTTCTAAGGCCTATGCTGATATCATTATTCCTAATGATACTTACAATACTGTTGCTATTGATATAGTACGCACAGTAATTAACGAAAAAATCGGTTAACCACCTATTTAGGATATGAAAATACTTGATAGCCTGAAAAAATTCAATTATTTAAGACTACTAAAAAATCCTTTTTTTTTAGTAGGTCTTATTTTTGTAATTTGGATAACGTTTTTCGACAGCTATTCTTTCATGGAACACAGGGTTATTAATAAAGAAATTGATAAGCTTGAAGGAAATAAAGAATACTTTGAAAAAGAAATTGATAAAGACAGGCAAGCTATCAAAGGATTAAAGAGTGGAGATGCTACTGAAAAGTATGCACGTGAAAATTATTATATGAAACGTGCCAATGAAGACATCTATATTGTAGAATTTGATACTATACCTGCTAATTAATCTTGACAACCAACTATTATGACCAACCAATTATTTGAAGAATTTGAAAAAGTATCTTCTAAAGCATGGAAAAATCAGATACAATATGATTTAAAGGGCGCTGACTACAACGAAACACTTGTATGGGAGAGTTTAGAGGGAATTAAAGTAAGACCCTTCTATCACAATGATTGTGACCACAAAGCTCTACCGATTGATACAAAAACAAGTGATTTCAAAATTGTACAGCGTATCTATGTATTTGATACAAACAAATCCATTGATAAAGCTTTAGATACTTTAAAAAGAGGTGCTGAGATTATTTACTTTACGATTGACAATCCAACGATTGACAGCAAAGTTCTATTGAGTAAATTACCTCAACAGCACACCTATTTTTTTGTATTTAATTTCTTAAATGCAAAATATACTACCGAGCTTGCTGCATTTGCACAAGCAAACAAGTATTCCATCTCTATTTTATTAGACCCTATTCATCAATTAACCATTGATGGAAACTGGTTCGAAAACTTGAACACAGATTTCAAAAACCTTAAAGAATGTCTTACTAAAGCATCCAATTCGGCTATTGTTATCAATACTGCTACTTATCAAAATGCAGGGGCTAATATGGTACAGCAAATTGCTTATGCCTTAGCTCATCTAAACGAATATCTAAATAGAGTCGACAAAATCAACAATACTATTTACATTGAAGTTGCAGTAGGTACTAATTATTTTTTTGAAATAAGTAAGCTACGTGCGATAAGAATGTTAGCAGAGATGGTGATTAAAGAATACCATGCAGATATCAACATCAAGCTTCTTGCTGTTCCTACTAAAAGAAACAAAACATTGTATGACTACAATGTAAATATGTTGCGTACGACTACAGAATGTATGAGTGCTATTTTAGGGGGAGCTGATTTCGTAAGCAACTTGGCCTACGACACTATCTATCACAAAGAAAATGAATTTGGAGATCGTATTGCGCGTAACCAACTTTTAATTTTGAAAAAAGAAAGCTACTTTGACGCAGTGGATAACCCTGCCGAAGGTGCTTATTATATAGAAAACATCACCTTGCAATTGGCTGAAAAGGCATTAGCTGTATTCAAGCAAATTGAGAAGGCAGATGGACTTATTACTTCGTTAATCGAAGGAACTATTCAAAAGAAAATTAATGAGAGTGCCCACAAAGAACAAGAATTGTTCAACAGTGGAAAAGAAGTACTATTGGGAACTAACAAGTATCCTAACCCTCAAGATCTAATGAGCCATGACCTTGAATTATATCCGTTTGTTAAACAAAATCCTCGTAAAACCTTAATCGTGCCGATTATAGAAAGACGTCTTTCTGAAGCGTATGAACAAAACAGGTTGGAAGAGGAAAAAATAACAAAACAATAAGGTATGAAAAGAAAGGATTTACACCATTTAGAGATTGATACTTCTGCTATCAGAAATCAATCAGAAACTTCGGAGTTTACAACTGCCGAAGGTATTGCTATTAATAAAGTATATAGCGAGACTGATTTAGAAAACATAGAACACATCGGATTTGCAGCTGGTTTTGCCCCTAATCTAAGAGGTCCATATTCAACCATGTATGTACGCCGTCCGTGGACTATTCGTCAATATGCAGGTTTCTCTACTGCAGAAGAAAGTAATGCTTTCTACAGAAGAAACTTAGCAGCAGGACAAAAAGGGCTATCTGTGGCTTTTGACTTAGCTACTCACCGTGGATACGACTCGGATCACGAGCGTGTAGTGGGTGATGTTGGAAAAGCAGGAGTTGCAATAGACAGCGTTGAAGATATGAAAATACTCTTTGACCAAATCCCATTAGGAGAAATGTCTGTTTCAATGACAATGAACGGTGCGGTATTGCCTATTATGGCTTTCTACATCGTAGCAGCATTAGAGCAAGGCGTTGACCCTAAATTATTATCAGGAACTATTCAGAACGACATTCTAAAAGAGTTCATGGTGCGTAATACATATATCTACCCACCAAGTCCTTCTATGAAAATTATCGCTGATATTTTTGAATATACAAGTAAGAATATGCCTAAGTTCAACTCAATTTCAATCTCTGGTTATCACATGCAAGAAGCAGGTGCTACAGCAGACATTGAGTTAGCTTATACATTAGCAGACGGATTAGAATACATCCGTACTGGATTGGCAGCGGGAATGAAAATTGATGAATTTGCACCAAGACTTTCGTTCTTCTGGGCTATTGGAATGAACCATTTTATGGAAATCGCCAAAATGCGTGCTGGTAGAATGTTATGGGCAAAACTACTTAAACAATTCAACCCTACTTCTGAAAAGTCATTGGCTTTGAGAACTCACTGTCAAACATCTGGATGGAGTTTAACAGAACAAGATCCATTTAACAACGTAGCGAGAACAGCTATTGAAGCAGCAGCAGCAGCTTTTGGTGGTACGCAATCGTTGCACACTAATGCTCTTGATGAGGCTATTGCTCTTCCAACTGATTTCTCAGCGAGAATTGCTCGTAATACGCAAATCTTCTTGCAAGAAGAAACCAAACTATGTAAAACGGTTGACCCTTGGGCAGGTAGTTATTATGTAGAAAACTTAACGCAAGAGATTGCACAAAAAGCGTGGGCATTAATAGAAGAAGTTGAAGAATTAGGCGGAATGACTAAGGCTATTGAAGCTGGTATTCCTAAACTTCGTATTGAAGAAGCTGCAGCACGTAAACAAGCGCGTATTGACAGTGGGCAAGATATTATCGTTGGTGTAAACCAATACCGATTAGAAAAAGAAGACCCATTACACATTTTAGAAGTTGATAACCAAACAGTTCGCAAGCAACAAATTGACCGATTAAATCAAATTAAAGCTACGCGTGATAATCAGAAAGTAGCAGAGGCATTAGCTGCACTGACTACTTCTGCTAAAACAGGTGAAGGTAACTTATTAGCATTAGCTATTGAAGCTGCTAAATTAAGAGCTACGTTAGGTGAAATTAGTGATGCACTGGAAAGTGTATTTGGTAGATTTAAAGCACAAATTCAATCTGTAAGTGGTGTGTATAGTAAAGAAATAAAAGACGATAAAAGCTTTAAAAGAGCAAAAGAATTAGCAGATAAATTTGCTGATATCGAAGGTCGTCGCCCTCGTATTATGATTGCGAAAATGGGACAAGATGGTCATGACCGTGGTGCAAAGGTAGTAGCTACTGGATATGCAGACGTTGGTTTTGACGTGGACATAGGCCCATTATTCCAAACCCCTGCTGAAGCAGCTAAGCAAGCAGTAGAAAATGACGTTCACGCTTTAGGAGTTTCTTCTTTAGCAGCTGGTCATAAAACATTAGTTCCTCAAGTTATTGAAGAATTAAAAAAATACGGTCGAGATGACATTATGGTTATTGTAGGAGGAGTAATTCCTGCACAAGATTACCAATTCTTATTCGACGCCGGTGCAGTTGCTGTATTTGGTCCTGGTACTAAAATTAGTGAAGCCGCTATTACAATGCTTGAAATCCTAATCGGAGACGAAGCATAAAATATATTTCAAAGACGATCTGACAAGTCTTTATTTACATTAATCCTCAACGAAAGTTGGGGATTTTTTTTGTCCCTATTTTATTTATAATTTTCCAAAAGTACAGAATACACAACCTATTTATGTACACACAAAAAAACACAAACCGCTTTGAGAACAAGGTATATCAATACCTTGTTTTAATATCCTGCGTATCTCATTAGCATTGCTACCATAATCTAAACATAATGATTACATAGTGCTCCCAATAATTCCCATAATTCTTATGGGAGCATTATGGGAGCACTATGGTACCACTATGGGAGCACCCAAATTTTTTTCAACACAAAATCTGTCTCGTCCTCTTATAACTGTTCAGTTATAGTTGATAATCCTGTTTTCTACTGTACAGTTTTTTTGAACTACTCATCAAACAAAGAATTGGTCTGAAATAGTTTATTCCTTTCTTGAGTTCCCTTGTAAACACAAGTATTTACAAGAATTCCATTATTATAAATCAACTGACATTGAGTCCCTTTTTATTCTTTAGCATTTTCAAACTATTTTTCTGTTCATAAAACATATAAGCATAGTCATTTCTTCATCTCAAAAAAAGCATAACAACCTATTATAAAACAACTTGCAAAAACAACTACCACCTTAATAAAATATTATTTTTAACTACAATTCCTTCCATAACTTGAATTTTATAAGTTAAACTAATTTCAAATACAGTACCTTTGCCTAAAATATTTTACTTTTTTATGACATTTGAAGACTTACATTTAAATAACAATATATTACGTGCTGTAGAGGAACTTGGATACAAAGAACCTACTCCTATTCAACAAAAAGTTATTCCGTTAATCTTAGCGGAAAAAGACTTAATTGGTTGTGCGCAAACAGGTACTGGAAAAACGGCTGCTTTTGCAATGCCTATTATCCACTACTTACACAAAATTGGGAATACAAAAAAAGCAAAGAAAGCGAAAGTATTAATCGTTACTCCTACTCGTGAACTTGCTGTTCAGATTGGTGATAATTTTGAGAAATACGCTAAATACACAAATGTTACACATATTACACTTTACGGTGGTATGTCTATCAAACCACAAATCGAACAATTAAACAAAGGTGCTGATGTTATCATTGGTACTCCTGGACGTTTGTTGGATTTATATAAGCAAAAACACTTAGACCTTGATCACTTACACTTTTTAGTACTTGATGAGGCTGACTTAATGTTAGATATGGGATTCATTGATGAGGTGAAAAAACTGATCCAATTGACTCCTTCTAACAGACAAACTCTTTTATTCTCTGCTACGATGCCTTTAGCTATCCGCGAATTGGCTCATGAATTTTTACAAAAACCAGAGTATGTTGCTGTAGATTCTATTTCTTCAAGTGCTAAAACGGTAAAACAAAAAGTTTACTTTGTAGAGAAAGGAGACAAAAAGAAATTGTTATATCACATTGTTCGAAACGAAAAACTGTCTGACGTTTTAGTATTCACAAGAACAAAAAGTGGTGCTGATGTAGTAGTAGAGCATTTGATCAAAAATGGAATTAACGCTGCTTCTTTTCACGGAGATAAATCTCAAACTGCACGTCAAGAAGCATTAGATAGTTTTAAAAATAAAGAAACAGCTGTTTTAGTTGCTACTGATATTGCTGCAAGAGGAATTGATATTGATTCATTACCTATTGTAATTAACTATGACTTACCTAATATTCCTGAAACATTTGTACACCGTATCGGACGTACTGGTAGAGCTGGAAATGAGGGTGTCGCTGTTTCATTCTGTGATAAATCTGAAAAGAATTACTGGAGCGAAATTGTGAAATTTACTCGTTCTCAACCTAAGATTGTTACTGATCATCCGTTCCCTTGGAAAGAAAATGACAAGAATGGAACTGTGGGACAGAAAAAAGATTACAGAAAAAAACCAGGACAAAGTAATTCTCGAAAATCTGAAAACTCTAAGAAGAATAAAAAACGCTGGTACTAAACTGGTGTTTTCTTTTATCTTTATAGTTTAATAATCTTTTATGAAAAAACTATTTTACTTAATTACTATTGCCTTATTTGCTGTTCTTTTGTTGATCCTATTCGCTAATTACAGAGTGAAAGCGACTACGGAAAAGCAACTATACGACACTGCGGAAGAAATCCCTCATAATAAGGTAGGTCTTGTATTAGGAACTGCAAAGCATTTAGCAAGTGGTAGATTAAATTATTATTTTACCTACCGCATTGAAGCTGCTGCTGCACTGTATAAAAGTGGTAAATTAGATTATATAGTTGTAAGTGGAGATAATAGTAGAAAGGATTATAACGAACCTGAAGATATGAAGATGGCTCTTGTGGGAAAGGGAATTCCAGAGGAAAAAATCTATTTAGATTATGCTGGTTTTAGAACATTAGACTCTGTCTATCGAATGAAAGAAATTTTTGGTCAAGATGAATTTACTATTATTTCTCAACCTTTTCACAATGAAAGAGCTGTATATATAGCTAATCACCTTGATTTAAAAACAATTGGTTTTAACGCTCAAGATGTTACAAGACACTACGGTTTTAAAACCTTAATCAGAGAAAAGTTTGCAAGAGTTAAGGT
>JASLGC010000144.1 GCA_030150335.1 Flavobacterium sp. | reverse complement strand
CTGTACCTCAAAGACTTCAAGTTCCAGAAAACATCAAAGAACAGTTAATCGTAGAGTTGTACAACAAATAATAATTGACATTCAGTCGAAACAAATATGGCAATATTTAATTTTCAAAAGCCCGATAAAGTTATCATGATTGATTCGACCGATTTTAAAGGCAAATTCGAATTTAGACCTTTAGAACCGGGATATGGATTGACAATAGGTAATGCATTAAGAAGAGTTCTTCTTTCTTCTCTTGAAGGATATGCAATTACTTCAGTTCGTATTGAAGGAGTAGATCATGAGTTTTCTACTATCGCTGGTGTAGTTGAGGATGTTACTGAAATCATTCTTAACCTAAAACAAGTTCGTTTTAAACGTCAAATTGAAGATGTTGATAATGAAACTGTTAGTATCTCTTTCTCTGGTAAAGAACAGTTGACTGCAGGTGATTTCCAGAAATTCATTTCTAGTTTCCAAATTCTGAATCCAGAATTAGTTATCTGTAATATGGATAGTAATGTAACTATTAATATGGATCTTACTATTGAGAAGGGAAGAGGTTACGTACCAGCTGAAGAGAATAGAAAACCTAATGCTCCTATTGGTACTATCTTTACTGACTCAATTTATACTCCAGTTAAGAACGTTAAGTATGCTATCGAAAACTATCGTGTTGAGCAAAAAACTGACTATGAAAAGTTAGTTTTTGATATCATTACCGATGGTTCTATTCATCCAAAAGATGCGTTAACTGAAGCTGCAAAAACATTAATACACCACTTTATGTTATTCTCAGATGAGAGAATTACTTTAGAGGCAGATGAAATTGCTCAAACTGAATCTTATGATGAGGAATCTCTTCATATGAGACAGCTTCTTAAAACTAAATTGGTAGATCTTGATCTTTCAGTTAGAGCATTGAATTGTTTGAAAGCGGCTGAAGTAGATACATTAGGAGACTTAGTTTCATTTAACAAAAACGACTTAATGAAGTTTAGAAATTTCGGTAAGAAATCTCTTTCTGAATTAGAAGAGTTAGTAGCTGTTAAAGGACTTAATTTCGGGATGGATCTATCAAAATACAAATTAGATAAAGAATAATATAGACGTTGAGTCTAAATTCTAGAAAGAAATGAGACACGGAAAGAAAATAAATCATTTAGGTAGAAAAGCTGGACATAGAAATTCTATGTTGGCTAATATGGCTTGTTCTCTAATCGAGCACAAGCGTATCAATACTACTGTTGCTAAAGCTAAAGCTTTAAAGCAATTTATTGAACCATTAGTAACTAAATCTAAAACTGACGATACTCATAACCGTCGCGTTGTTTTCTCATATTTAAGAAGCAAAGAGGCTGTTACTGAACTTTTCAGAGAAGTAGCTCAAAAAGTAGGAGATCGTCCAGGTGGATATACACGTATTATCAAGTTAGGTAACCGTTTAGGTGATAACGCTGATATGGCGATGATCGAATTAGTAGATTTCAATGAAATCTATAACGTTGCTAAAAAAGATGCTAAAAAATCTAACACTCGTAGAGGTAAGAAAAAAGCAACTGATGCTCCTGTAGCTGAAGCAACTGAAGCAACTTCTAATGAATAATTTTTTTAAAATTATTTATAGTTAAAAATATTAAAGGGCACCCTTCTTTGGGATGTCCTTTTTTTTTTATTTTTGTAATTCATACAACACAACTTTACATGGAATATATAGAAAGAAATAAAGCTATTTTAGTTTTGAAAGATGGTACTGTTTTTTACGGGAAGTCTGTTGGTATCGAAGGTACTGCTTATGGAGAAATCTGTTTTAATACTGGAATGACAGGTTATCAAGAGATTTTCACTGATCCATCTTACTTCGGTCAAATTATGTTATCTACTACTGCTCATATCGGTAATTACGGTGTGAATGCTAATGAGGTAGATTCAGATGGTATTAAGATAGCAGGTTTGGTATGTAAGAATTTTAGTTTTCACCATTCTCGTGTGGACTCTGAATCTGATTTACTTACTTATTTAAAAGAGGCTAATCTGATAGCTATTTCTGATGTTGATACTCGTGCACTTACTGCACATATTCGTGATAATGGTGCGATGAATGCTATTATCTCTACAGATGGTAAATCTGTTAGTGAGTTGAAAGAGTTATTGGCAAATGTTCCTTCTATGGAAGGTTTGGAGCTTTCTTCTAAAGTTTCAACGAAAGAGGCTTATACTTTTGGTGATAGCGCTGCTGCTTTTAAAGTGGCTGCTGTTGATTTTGGTATTAAGACTAATATATTGCGTTGTTTTGAGGAAAGAGATTGTTTTGTAAAAGTATTCCCTTATAATGTTTCTTTTGAAGAATTAGAGGCATTTGGTGCAGATGGGTACTTCTTGTCTAATGGACCTGGAGATCCAAAAGCACTTGCTGATCTTGGTGTATTGGATACTGTGAACAAAGTTTTAGAATCAGGTAAACCTGTTTTTGGAATTTGTTTAGGACACCAATTAATCGGTTTATCTCAAGGTGTCAGTACATTTAAAATGTTCAGTGGACATAGAGGTGTAAACCATCCAATTATGAATAAGGAAACAGGTAGAGGAGAGATAACTTCTCAAAATCACGGTTTTGCTATTGATAAACAAGAATTAGATAAACATAGTAACTTAGAGTTAACTCATGTGCATTTGAATGACGGTACAGTAGCTGGTATGAAAATGAAAGATAAAGATGTTTTTTCTGTTCAGTATCATCCAGAGTCTAGTCCTGGTCCACATGATTCTCGTTATTTGTTTGATAATTTTGTAGAAAATATGACTAAAAGAAAAGGAGCTTAATCAGTTCCTTTTTTTTTGGTTATAATATTGGCATTTATTTTAATTATTGCCAAAAGGTTCTCTTTTTAATTTGTAAATTTGTTTATACTAAATTTTAAGACACAATATATGAGTACAATTGTTAGTGTGCACGCACGTCAAATTTTAGATTCAAGAGGTAATCCAACTGTTGAAGTTGATGTAATTACAGAGAATGGCTACTTAGGTCGCGCTGCTGTACCTTCTGGAGCATCAACTGGTGAACACGAAGCTGTAGAGTTACGTGATGGTGGAAAAGCTTTCATGGGAAAAGGAGTTTTAAAAGCTGTTGATAATGTTAATAGCATAATTTCTGAACATGTGGTTGGTGTTAGTGTTTTCGAACAAAATACTATTGATCAATTAATGATTGAGCTTGATGGTACTGCTAATAAAGGTAATTTAGGAGCTAACGCAATTTTAGGAGTTTCTTTAGCTGTTGCGAGAGCTGCTGCACTTGAGTTAGGTATTCCATTATATCGTTATGTAGGTGGTGTTTCTGCAAACACATTACCTGTTCCAATGATGAATATTATTAATGGTGGTTCTCACTCTGATGCTCCTATCGCATTTCAAGAGTTTATGATTATGCCAGTTAAGGCTATTACATTTAGCCATGCTATGCAAATGGGAACTGAAATCTTTCATCATTTAAAGAAAGTTTTACACGAAAGAGGATTGAGTACTGCAGTTGGAGATGAAGGAGGATTTGCTCCTACATTGAAAGGAACTGAAGATGCTTTAGATTCAATTAAACAAGCAGTGGAAAATGCTGGATACAGATTCGGAGATGAGATCATGATCGCTTTAGATTGTGCAGCTTCTGAATTTTATGTTGATGGTAAATATGATTATACAAAATTTGAAGGTGAGTTAGGAAAAGTTCGTTCTTCAAAAGAACAAGCTGACTACCTTGCTGAATTAGCAGCTAAGTATCCTATTATCTCTATTGAGGATGGTATGCAAGAAGACGATTGGGAAGGTTGGAAATATTTAACTGAAAGAATCGGAGATAAAGTTCAATTAGTAGGTGATGATTTATTCGTTACTAATGTTGAGCGTTTATCAAAAGGTATTGAAGGTGATATTGCAAATTCAATTTTAATTAAGGTTAACCAAATTGGAACTTTAACAGAAACAATTGCTGCTGTGAATATGGCTAAAAATGCTGGTTACACTTCTGTAATGTCTCACCGTTCTGGTGAAACTGAAGATAGCACAATTGCTGATTTGGCTGTAGCTTTAAATTGTGGTCAAATTAAGACTGGTTCTGCTTCAAGATCTGATCGTATGGCTAAGTACAATCAATTATTGAGAATTGAGGAAGAATTAGGTGATGTGGCTTATTATCCACAGAATAATGCTTTCAAAATTAAATAGTAGTCTTAGGATTTATATTTAAGTTAATATATAAAGAGCGACAATAGAAATTTCTATTGTCGCTCTTTTTTGTTTTAAGGGTAATTAGAAGGCTTAGGCTAATGAAAGCAGGTGATATTTGAGGTTTGTAAAATAATGTGATTATTTTATATAATTTTATCATTTCATTTTATTTAGTTTTTTAAGGTTTTTAGTATGAAAAACGTATTAGAGCTTTGGTTAAATTTCGATATGATGTCGTTCTATGTCAAAGCTTGATTTTTAAGTGTAATTTTGCAATTATACGGTAGATTTAAACTTGTATGTATGCATAATAATTCATATCTTTCCTTCTGAAATTCTTCCGAAATTAGTAAATTCGCGAAGCTTTAATTTAGTAATGAAAAAATAAAATAATAATAATATGTCTAAAACAGCTTATATAGAAGTTGATGGTCAAAGACACGAGTTTCCTGTGTTGGTTGGTACAGAAGATGAAGTAGCAATTGATATCCTAAAATTACGTGCCTTAACTGGGGCTATCACATATGATCCAGGTTATAAAAATTCTGGGTCTTGTAAAAGTGCAATTACTTTTCTTGATGGTGAAAAAGGAATTTTAAGGTATAGAGGATACTCGATCGAGGATTTAGCAGGCCAGTCTAACTTTTTAGAAGTAGCATATTTAATTATCTTTGGTGAATTACCTACTAAAGCACAAATTGAAAAATTTGAGAATGATATTAGAAAACATTCTTTGGTAAACGAAGAGATGAAAAATATCATTGATGGTTTCCCTAAGACTGCACACCCAATGGGGGTTCTTGCTTCTTTAACAAGTGCTTTAACAGCTTTTAATCCAAAAGTAGTTAATGCAGAATGTGAGAAAGATTTATATGATGCTGTTTGTAAGACTATGAGTAAATTCTTAGTTATCGCAACTTGGACTCATAGAAAAGCTAAAGGGTATCCATTAAACTATTATGATAACACAAAAAGTTATGTAGATAACTTCTTACGTTTGATGTTTGCTTTGCCAACTCAACCGTATGAAATTGATCCAGTAATTAAAAATGCAATTGATAAATTGTTTATTTTACATGCTGATCACGAACAAAACTGTTCTACTTCTACAGTAAGAATTGTTGGTTCTTCTCATGCTGGTCTTTTTGCATCTGTTTCTGCAGGAGTTTCTGCTTTATGGGGACCACTTCACGGTGGTGCTAACCAAGCAGTATTGGAAATGTTAGAAGCTATTCAAAATGATGGTGGTGATGTTGAGAAATACATTGCTAAAGCTAAAGATAAAGATGATGCGTTTAGATTAATGGGATTCGGACATAGAGTTTATAAAAACTTCGACCCAAGAGCTCGTATCATTAAGAAAGCTGCTGATGAAGTTCTTAGTAAATTAGGTGTAGATGATCCTGTTTTAGAAATTGCTAAAAAATTAGAGGAAGCTGCATTGAAAGATCCTTATTTCGTAGAAAGACATTTATATCCAAACGTTGATTTCTACTCTGGTATTATTTACAGAGCATTAGGAATTCCAACTGAAATGTTTACAGTAATGTTTGCTATCGGACGTTTACCAGGATGGATTGCTCAATGGAAAGAAATGAGAATTAATAAAGAACCAATTGGAAGACCTCGTCAATTATACGTAGGTGAAGCTTTAAGAAGTTTCGTTTCGATCGAAGATAGAAAATAGTATTTTCCTATATATTTTAAAGCCACTGAAAAGTGGCTTTATTTATTTTATACAATCTTGGTGGGGATAGTTTTAGAATAGGCTTTTTTGTTATATTTGTGGAAAATGACTATTATGTTGAAAATAAATGTAACAAATGAAACTTCTCGTTTGCGGGCTGTGGTCCTTGGTACTGCTACAAGTAACGGACCCACACCTACGATTGAAGAAGCATACGATCCGAAGTCTTTAGAACATATCAAAGCAGGTACTTACCCTGTAGAGTCTGATATGGTTAAAGAAATGGATGCTTTTAATAATGTATTTAAGAAATACGATGTTCAGGTGTTTAGACCTGAGATAATTGAAGACTACAATCAAATTTTTACTCGTGACATTGGTTTTGTTATTGAAGATAAATTCATTAGAGCCAATATACTACCAGACAGAGATCGCGAGCTCGAAGCTATTCACTACGTTTTAGATCAAATAAATCCTAACGATATTGTATCAGCACCAGAAGAAGTTCATTTTGAAGGTGGCGATGTAATGCTGTGGGATGATCATATATTTATAGGATCTTATAAGCGTCCTGATTACAAAGACTATATTACTGCGAGAACAAATGAAGCTGGAGTGAATTTTATTAAAGACTTGTTTCCAAATAAAATTGTGAAGAGTTTTGATTTAATGAAGTCAAGAGTTGAACCAAGGGATAATGCTTTGCATTTGGATTGTTGTTTCCAACCTGTTGGGAAAGATAAAGCAATTATTTACAAAGGAGGTTTTTATGATGAAAAAGAGTATCAATATTTGGTTGACCTTTTTGGATATGATAATTTATTCCACATAGAGAGAGAGGAAATGTATCACATGTTCTCAAATGTATTCTCAATAGCTCCTGATGTTGTAGTTTCAGAAAGAAATTTTAAGCGTTTAAATGATTGGTTGAGAAACCATAATTTTATTGTAGAAGAAATACCTTATGCAGAAATTGCAAAACAAGAAGGGTTATTAAGATGTTCTACCTTACCTTTGATACGTGATTAATAATACAAAGAATATGAGTCAAACGACAAATAATATATTGATGATTCGCCCAGTTGCGTTCAGAATGAATGAGCAAACGGCTGTAAATAATTATTACCAAAAAGTTTTAGATAATACAACTCCTGCTACAGTAAATGCTAAAGCTCAATTAGAGTTTGATACTTTTGTTGAGAAACTTAGAGGTGTTGGAGTAAATGTAATCGTGGTAGATGATACTTTATCTCCAGATACGCCTGATAGTATTTTTCCTAATAACTGGATTTCATTCCATGATTCAGGCGAAATCGTTTTGTATCCAATGTTTGCTAAAAATAGAAGAGGAGAACGTAGAGAGGATATTTTGGCAATCTTAGAAGAACAAGGATTTGAGATAAATGACGTTTGGGACTATACATCTGCTGAAGAAGATGATTTGTTTTTAGAAGGAACCGGGAGTTTATTACTTGATAGAACAAATGAGAAAACTTACTGCGCATTGTCTCCGCGTGCTGACGAAGGCTTGGTGATTGAATTTTGTGAAGATTTTGAAATGGACCCAGTTATATTTGAAGCATTTCAAACGGTAAATGGTGAAAGAAAGCATATTTATCATACAAATGTAATGATGTGTTTAGCGGAAACATTTGCTGTAATTTGTGTAGATAGTATTGATGATAAACAAGAAAGAAAGATTGTTTTAAATCATTTGAAATCATCAGGAAAAGAAGTTATTGCAATTACAGAAGAGCAAGTGAATAATTTTGCTGGAAATATGTTGCAAGTGAAGGGGGCAGATGATAAAAAATATTTAGTTATGTCTACTCAAGCATATAATAGTTTAACACCTGTTCAAATAAAAAGTATTGAAAAACATTGTGAGATTTTACATAGTTCTTTAGATACGATCGAAGCATGTGGTGGAGGAAGTGCCAGATGTATGATGGCGGAAGTGTTTTTGCCTCGTAACTAAAAAATATATATAGTGTTGAAACGGAGTATATTTAGCTCCGTTTTTTTTGTCTTAAATATTATTATTTAAAATGAGTTTAAATAATAATATTTTATATATTTGCAATTGAGAATTTATCTTAATAGAAAAGAAGAAATTATACATGAAGCATAAGTTAATTATTGCACTTGGACTTTACTCAGTTTTTAGTGTTGGAGCACAAGCACAAGTGAATGATACTATAGCCCCTCCTGATCAAAAGTTAGAAGAGATTGTAATCTCTGGTCAATATAATCCACAGTCAATTAATAAAGCTGTTAATAATGTAACTATTTTAAACAGACAACGTATTGAAAATTTAGGTGCAGTAACTTTAGCTGATGCTTTGAATCAGGTAATGAATATTTCTATTTTACCTAATGGAGGTACAGGGCGTTCTTCTGTGAAAATGTTTGGATTAGATGCACAGTATTTTACAATTTTAATTGATAATGTCCCGATGATAAGTGATGAGGGATTTGGTAATAATACAGATTTAACTCAGATTAATTTGGACGATGTGGCTCAAATTGAAATTGTAGAGGGAGCAATGGGAGTTGACTATGGAGCAAATGCTGTGACAGGTATTATAAATATTATTACCAAGAAAAATAGTATACATGATTGGAATGTGAAAACATTCGTGCAAGAGGAAACTGTCGGTAAAGAATACAATCTTACTAACCAAGGAAAGCATATTCAAGGTATTACTATTGGACATAATATAAATGACAATTTATATTCAAGTATCAGTTATACTCATAATGATTTTAAGGGATGGTACTATGGAAGGAATGGTCAGAATTATTATGGTGATGAAGATAAACGTGGTCATGAATGGTTACCAAAAAATCAAAATAACGTCAAAGGACTTTTAAATTATCATAAAGGTAAGTATCGCGTGTTTTATAAATTCGAATATTTCGATGAAAGAATGAAAAATTATGCGCACTTGTATGAGATGAATGAAGACCCAATTTTTGAAACCATTGATCCTACTGCTAAAGATAAGATTACAAATACGAAACGTTGGTCTAATGTATTGAATACATCAGGTACAATGGGAGATCTTTTATTCTTTGATTTGTCTTTCTCTTATCAAAAACAAGAAAGATTTATTGATACTTATCGTTATCGTATAAAATATGATGAGAAGTTTGATAGGGAATCTTTTAAAAATGAAAGTAAAGAAGTGTGGTTTTCACGTGGTACTTTCAGTGATTTTATTAAATGGGAGAAAGCTAAATTCCAAGTAGGATATGAGATTCTTAATAATAAAGGATATTCAAGTATGACAGAGGAGTTGGGTGAAAGAGCTCAAAAGAAAACGTTGGGTAGTTATGACTTTTATGCGTCTTCAGAAATTACAGTTACACCTCGTTTCATGATTAGACCAGGATATCGTTTGATGACATCTAATGTGTTTGAAAGTCAGCATGCCTTTAGTTTAGTGATGAAATATGTATTTAATAAGGATTACGAATTAAGAGCTACGGTTGGTACATCCCCAAGATTGCCTAATTATGAAGAGCTTTATACTTATTTTGTGGATGTTAATCACGATTTGCAAGGGAATCCGAACTTAAATCCAGAGAAGGGGAAAACACTTTTTATAAATTTAAAAAAGGAGTATGAACTTTCTGACGATTTTAGTGCGTCTACAAGTTTAACTGGACGTTACTTAACAGTTCAAGACAAAATTGATTTAATTGAAATTAGTAGTCCTGAAGGATTAAAGTTTGAATATAATAATGTTGATAGATTTAGAAATATTGGTTTTACGATTTTAAATCAAATTTCTTGGAAACATTTTGACTTTGGTTTAGGTTTTACAATGTCTGGTACAGCTCAAGAGATATATAATGCTCCTCAAGATGTGGATAAGTTTTTATATACTCCTGAAGTAACAGCAAATGTTAGTTATAGGTTACCAAAAACAGGTTCTGTTTTTTCTCTGTATTACAAGTATAATGGCGAGGAGTATAAGTACAAAAAAGAGAGTGATATTTTTGGTGAATACTATATAAAAGGAAAACAGGAAAGTTATTCTATGCTTGACTTGACAGTAAGACAACCATTTTTGGATAAGAAGTTAATGTTGACAGTAGGTTTGCGTAATTTATTTGATGTGAAATATTTAAAGTCAACAACAAGTGCTGGTACAGCTCACGATGGGGGAGTTACTACAATTCCTCTCGGATATGGAACAAGTGTTTTTATGAAATTACAGTATGATTTAGGTTTTTAGAAGGAAAGGAAAATGAATAGTTTTATTAAAATAAGTATATTATCATTGATGACGTTGTTTTTTGTTTCTTGTGAAAAGGATTCAAAAAATGGGAATAATGAGAGCCGTGATTTTATTGTAGCGTTCGCAGAACAATCTATATCATATTCGGAGATTAAAGATATTCAGAAGGTATCATTGGTTTTTTCTGATGTAGCTACAGAAAATGGTAGTGTTGAAATTCATATTAGAGGTATTAAAGCAATTAATGGTGAAGATTTCACTACGATTCCTGAAGCTACTAATGAGATTTTAGTAGTGCCTTTTGAAAAAGGAACAAAGCAAACTGAATTCAGCTTTGTGAATTTGAAGTATGGTGATGGACATACTGACAAAACAGTTCAATTTAAAATTGAAAAGATAAATTATAAGGGTGGAAATTCTCTTATCCAAGGATATGACTTGATGGCAATTAGTTTTGATGCTGCTTTAGGAGGAGTTTTGATGCCAGCTATCGGAGGTCCAAGTCAACCATATCAAGTATATGTTGATTTGGGAGGCAAGGCTACTTACCCTATTAAACGTGATTCATGGGATTTAGCTTTTTATTCTGGAAGTGAATCTGTAGTAAAATTAAATGGAGCTATTTATATGGCTGCAGGGGAACTTGCATTTAACGATATAGATAAAGTACGTGAGAGTCATGTTGAGAAGTTAAAAGATGCAGTTCAAATAGGTACTTTCGATGCCGCTAATACTGCGTATATTGATGATCCGTCAGGGAATCTTAGTTTTACAGCAATCAATAAAGTAAGTGAGATTGATTCTGAAAACAATGTTTATCTTTTAAATATGGGCTTTGAGCCTGGTACCGGAGCAGTTGTAGTTGGGGCCGTTAATATTACAGGAAAAGAAAGAGGGTGGAAGAAAATTAGAATTCTAAAAAGAGAAGATGCTTATTTATTGCAATATGCAGATGTTGATTCGCCAGAGCACAAGGAGGTGTTAATTAGTAAAAAAGATGCTTTCAATTTTCAGTTCTTTAACTTGAATGAATCAAGACTTGTAGATGTAGAACCATCTAAAAAGAGATGGGATTTGAATTTTACGGTATTTACCAATACAGTTGATCAAAATGGAACACCAAAAGGATCTTATGGTTTTTCTGATTTTATTGTGATGAATCGTTATGCAAATGTAAAATCATATAAAGTTGATATTCCCAAAGGAGATAAGAATTTTTACAAAAACTTTAGTAAGCAAGATGTTACGGAGAGCAATTTATCTTCAAATTTGACTACTATCGGAGGAAGTTGGAGGGATGTTGCAAATGCTAAAGTTTTAAATAGAGATGTATTTTATATAATAAAGGATTCAAAAGGTAATCTTTATAAAATGAGAATGCTTGGATTTATGAATGAGAAAGGTGAGCGAGGTTATCCTAAATTTGAATATAGTTTATTGTATTAATTAAAATATTACATAGAGAGTTGTTGTCGCACTTTGTGTATGTGATTCAATCAAAATTCCAAATGCACTATGTATTTGTTGTTTATTGAGTTGTTAGTTTATTTTTGTTAGAAGAACCCCAAGTATGTCGCACTTGGGGTTTTTTGTTTTAATGTCATGAAATATAAGAAAAGGATAAGTTTATATTGTTAACTCATTATTTATATTATTTCTAAATAACTATATTTGTATAAAATGTGATGTATGAGTAATCAAGATTTTGAAGAGATAGCCAATCAATTAAAATGTCCAAGTGGTGAGCTTGGATTAAGAGTGGCTAATCGAATGTTTGAGTCTAATGGTAACATGATCAATAAAACCATTGACCGATTAGAACTAAAAGATGAGGATAAGGTATTGGAGTTTGGTTTTGGAGGAGGAAATCATCTATCTTATATGTTTAATAGAAATGATTCTATAAGTTATATCGGGTTTGAAATATCTCAACTGATGATTGATTTAGCTAAACAGAATAATCAAGATATAATTGAGAGGTATGATGTAAAGTTTAAATATTATGAAAGTATTAGTCAATTAAACGCTTATCATAATTTAGTTGATCATTGTTTTGCAGTGAACACACTTTGTTTTTGTGCGGATCCTATTAAAATGTTACAAGAGATTTTTCGGGTTCTAAAACCGAATGGAAGTATTGCATTGACTTATATAAGGGAAGATTTTGTAACTAAGCTTCCGTTTGCAAATACTGATGTTTTTTATTTACATCGTACAGAATGGCTTATCCGTGTTATGACTAATATTGGTTATCGCGAGGTGCAGCAGTGGCATTATATGGAAAACATAAAAAGTCAATCAGATGAGGAAGTGATTCGTCCTTTTGTAATTTTAAAAGGAATTAAATAGATTACTCGTGCCCGATTTGATTTTGTGTTAATTTCAATGATAGTTTGTTTAATATATAATGTTTGTTATACTGTTGGGAATGCGTAAATTCGCAAACGCATATATAGAAGGAGGTTTATTTAACCTCCTTTATTTTTAAATAAACAACACAACATACAATGGAATTATTACGTAAACGTATTCTTCAAGACGGAAAATGTTTTGAAGGAGGAATTTTAAAGGTAGATAGCTTTATTAATCATCAAATGGATCCTGTTCTGATGAAATCCATTGGGGTTGAATTTGTTCGTCGTTTTGCATCGAGTAATGTAAATAAGATTATGACGATTGAGGCAAGTGGAATAGCACCTGCAATTATGACTGGATATTTATTAAACTTACCTGTGGTTTTTGCGAAAAAGAAAAAACCTGCTACAATGGAAAATATGCTTCATACTCAAATCCATTCTTTTACTAAGGATAGAACGTATGATGTAGTAATTAGTGGGGATTTTTTACAACCTGGAGATAATGTTTTATTTGTTGATGATTTTCTTGCTTATGGAAATGCAGCTGTAGGTGTTTTAGATTTGATTGCTCAATCAGGTGCAAATCTTGTAGGAATGGGGTTTATAATTGAAAAAGCATTTCAGGGTGGTAGAAAATTGTTAGAAGATAAAGGAGTGAGGGTGGAATCTCTTGCTATAATTGATGATTTATCTAATTGTACTATTGATATTAGATAAGATAAAAGCAAAAAATCACTTCTATTAGGAAGTGATTTTTTGCTTTTATCTGTTTGTTAAATTCTCTATAAGAAATACATCGGGTCTTATTTAATTGACTAATTTGTGTAGTTCTAATTATATATGTAAAATGACAATAAAAAATAATCATATACCTTACTCTTTTTTAGATCTTGCAATTATTGGAGAGAGCAAGAGTACTACTCAAACGTTACAAGGAGTGCTTAATGTAGCAAAGTATGCTGAAGAAGCTGGTTTTACTCGTTATTGGATGGCAGAACATCATAATATGTCGAATATCGCATCTTCAGCAACTTCAGTTTTGATTGGTTATGTTGCTGGGGGAACTTCAAAAATTAAAGTTGGATCTGGAGGTATAATGTTGCCAAATCATCCACCTTTAGTTATCGCAGAGCAATTCGGGACTTTAGAAGCGTTGTACCCTAATAGGATTGACCTGGGATTAGGACGTGCTCCTGGTACGGATCAACTTACAGCCATGGCATTAAGAAGAAATGATACGATGGCAGCTAATTTTTTTCCTGATCAAATTCAAGAGTTGAAGAACTTTTTTAGCAATACTGATGATTCAGTTAAGGTGCGTGCTTTTCCTGGAGAAGGTGCTAATGTTCCTTTATGGATATTAGGCTCAAGCACAGATAGTGCTTATCTGGCTGCGGAATTGGGATTGCCTTATGCTTTTGCTAGTCATTTTGCTCCTAATCAACTTCAATTAGCAAGTAGAATTTATAAGAAAAATTTTAAACCTTCTTCTCAGTTAAGTAAACCTTATTTTATGGCTTGTGTGAATGCTATTGTTGCAGAGACAAATGATGCCGCAGAGTTTTTATCTACTTCGTTTTATAAAATGTTTTTAGGGATTATTCGAAATGATAGAAAGCCAATGCAAAAGCCATGTGAATCTATGGTAGGGATGTGGTCTGCAGAGGAAGAAGCTGCGGTGTATAACATGACAGCTTGCTCTTTTATTGGTACTCCAAAAGAAATAAAAATTGAAGTTCAGCGTTTTTGTGATATTCTGGAAATAGATGAGCTAATGATAACAACTCCTATATATGATGAAGGGGAGAGAATAAAAAGCTTACAATTATTTACTGATTTAATGAAGGATATTAAAAGCTATAATAGGTAATTAGGTTTTGGACAACTTTGTTTTTCCATTTGAAAAAATAATATAATGAAAATATTAGTTAGGTGTATTTTATTGATTTGTATAGCGAGTACCTTTTTAGCATGTGATAAAAAAGAGGAAGTACAAACTGTTTCTTATGATAATGAGTACTCTGTTGAGCTTCCTGTGTATTTAAAGAAAGTTAATAATTTAAATAAAGATGCATCATTGCAATATATGAACTCAGTAAAAGGACTATGTGTGATGATGATTGACGAATCTAAAGAGGACTTTTTTAATTTAATAAAAGAGAAAAATAATCAAGACAATTATTCAAGTGATTTAGAAGGTTATTCTAAGATGCTAATAGAGCGTATTGGTGAGAATTTTCATTTTATAGAAGATCCTATAGTGGAAGATGTTTCTATAAATGGTATGGATGCAAAGTATTTGTCTTTCGCGGTAAGGATTGCTACTAATGATTTCTATTATGAAATAGCCGTAATTAATGGAGAAAAGAAGTATTATCAATTATATACTTGGGTTCCTGTCAATTTTAAGTCAAAAGAACAAAATTCTATGAAGGGTATTCTTGAGTCATTTGAAGAGTTATAAATAAAAGAGGTTAGTATTTATAGTGAGATTTTCATCGCTACCTATATATAAAGAGTAATAACGCATATCAAATAAGATTAATAACCATTAAAGAAGAATGCCTACCTATGTATAGTATAAATCAGAACAGCCTAAAAAAACTTTCACTTGTAAAACACAACATACTAATAGGTTAAGAAAAACCTTGTAAAAAAGGCTAAATAAAGTTTGGAAGTAAGTTAAAAACGCCTACTTTTGCATCCGCATTATAGCAGACGATCATACACAAATAGTGAAAGAGTAGAGATAGAAAAACAACTTTATCGAGCTTTGAAAAAAATAAGAAATTAAATTTGGATAAGTAGAAAATAAGGTAGTATCTTTGCAGTCCGCTTCAGTAAATACTGAGGTTTAGCTCTGAAAACAAAATGAAATTTATTTCAAAAAAGTTTTGCTAAATCGAAAAAGTTATTTACTTTTGCACTCGCTTTGAAACACAAGTGATAATAATAAGAAGACACGTTCATAGACATATTGGATTGACAGCAAAAATTAAGAGAGTAAGGCAA